>DAOUKA010000225.1:0-1519 GCA_034421915.1 Anaerolineae bacterium | reverse complement strand
CGCCCGCATTTAGGGCTGGGCTGCAAACTGCTCCGCCAGCCAGGACAAAATCAAGCGGCTGAGGCTGTCATAATCCGAATCAAAGAGGCGCGTTCCGTGTGCGCGGCCGCGATACAGACGTGCGGTGACATCGCCTTTGGCATTCATAAACATCTGCCGAATGGTGGCGGCGCTGTAAGCATCCTTATGCGCCGCCACCAGCAGAGCCGAACGCTGCTCCAAGCCATCGACTAATGCCCTTTCGGGCTGGACGCCGCGATAATCCAGCCCGGGCGAAAGCGCAACCGCGCCCAGGCAGACATCACTGGCGGCACAGCCAATCAAGGCCACATTCGCGCCGATGCTGGCGCCCATAATGACCAGCCCGCGCTCGCCGCGCCAGCCATTTGCCGCCAGCCAAGCTATCCAGCTGCCCACATCCTCAATCGCCAAATCCCAATCGCGCGTTCCGCCCGAATCCCCGTGACCGCGCATATCGACATTGAGAACCGCATAACCGGCCTCCCGCAAATCGGGAATCAGCACTTCGTAGGCGGAACGATTGCTGTTGAGCATGTGCAGCGCGATGACGAGCGGCGGGTCGGGGTCTGCTGTCGCTGGCGGATACAGGTCGGCAGCCAGACTGACATCATCGTCGGTCTGGAGCGCGATGGCATCCGATTCAGGCTGGCTCTGGGCGGTCAGCACAAGGCTGAATGCGAATAGTGAGAACAAAATGAGAAAGATGGATGCTGGATTAAAACGCATAAGATGCTCCTGATTGCGGTATGATTGTTAAGAACGCTTAGAAAAACAGCCGCTGCTGACAGTGTGTCAACTTGGCTTCCATCGCTTCGACATATTCTGGCACAATTTCAATCCCAATCGCTTTGCGGTGCATCTCGCAGGCCGCGAATACAGTCGTGCCAGAGCCGGCAAAGGGATCGAGAACCATGTCATCGGGTACGGTGAACAGCTTGATAAACCATTCGGGAAGCTGGCGCGGGAATACGGCGCTATGCCCTTTGTTGCCGGTTTCTGTTGCCATGTGGATGACATTGGTTGGATAAACCATCTCCCGCCCGACCCAATTCGATACATTCTTGCCAAATCCGCTCTCTGCCCTGGATTCATCTCGAATCCTGTCGGTGCTGCTAAGATTTTGCAGCCGTCTTTTTGCCCAGCCGCCGACAGGAATCATCACTGCTTCCTGATACATATCAAACTTCTTCGCTTTGTTGAATTGAAGCAGGCGCTCCCATGAATCTCTGAAGCGGTTGGGCCACTTGCCGGGGTAGGAGTTCTTTTTGTGCCATATAAATTCTTCTGTCCACAGCCACCCTTGCCCGCGCAAGGCTTTAATCAGGTCAAGCACATAGGTATGCCGCTCGCCATTCACCGCCTTTTCCTTGATGTTCAATATGAATGTGCCGCGCGGCTTCAGCACCCGTCTTAGTTCATCCGCTATCGGCAGAAACCAGTCCACATACTGGTCAGGGTGAACGCCGCCATAGGTCTTCTTGCGCTGGTCGGCGTAGGG
>DAOUKA010000224.1:0-7505 GCA_034421915.1 Anaerolineae bacterium | reverse complement strand
AAGCGTATGTTCGACCACATGCTCAACCTGCAAACCATCGCCATGGAGGCGCTCGAACCCGGCAAACCCTGTAGCGAAGTTGACCGGGAAGTCCGCGCCTATTTCGACCAACATGCGCTTATGCCCTACTGGAAGCATCACAGCGGACACACCATCGGGCTGCGTTATCACGAAGGTCCCTTCCTTGATATTGGAGACAGCACCGAAATTAAAACTGGCATGGTCTTCACGGTGGAGCCAGGTTTGTATATACCCGAACTCGGCGGCTTCCGCCATTCGGATACAGTGGTGGTCACGGACGCTGGCGCTGAAATGATTACTTATTACCCGCGCGACCTCGACTCGCTGACCCTGCCGGTATAAGCAGGATAATCGCGTCCGACTGTGCTATCCTGTAACTAAATCAGGTCATAAGGTGAGGAGATGATGGCTGTTCAACAGCGAACCTACAACATTGATGATGTCTGGGAGCTTGTACATCGAGCCGACAATAATGACAAGCATTTTGAGCTAATTGACGGAGAATTATTTGAGATGTCACCACCGGGCGTATTACATGGACGTCTTGCCATCAGGCTGGGGCGTTTTCTTGACGTTTTTGCCGAAGAGCATCAACTTGGAATCGTCACCGTCGAGACGGGTCATCATCCGCCTGGTGACCGTTCGACCCTGCTTGCCCCGGATGTCGCCTTCACACGCAGAGAGCGCGTACCGCAGCCTATCCCAGAGAAATACATGCCCTTGATGCCTGATTTGGCTGTCGAGATTGTCTCGCCCAGCGATTCCATCAGGCAGGTGCGCAAAAAGGCTGCGCTGTATTTGCGACATGGCACGCAGCGGGTCTGGATTGTCATGCCTGCTAGAAAGGGTGTTGAGGTCTGCTCTGCGGCACAAGGCGGCACGAAGCGCGAGTTTATCGGACAGGAAGGCATCTTGTCTGGCGAGCCAGTTCTGCCTGGCTTTAGACTGGAACTGCGCCGCCTGTTCGCTTAATCAGATGATTGCCCGCTACCCGCGCGAACTTGACCCATTGCCACTGCGATTTACAGCCAAGTCTCCCCTTATTTTGAGGGGAGATTTTTGTTAGTATGTAGCTAAATTCTAATCATGGGAGGCAAAATGAAACGTCTACTTTTGCTTGGGGTCATTGTTCTGTTTGCCGTCATGCCAGCATCCCCCCAAGATGATTGCGATACAGCCAGCTTGACGGATGCGATTCAGGTTCAACTAATGAATGTCATGGATGAGGATCCGGTTTCTGCTCTAAGCGAGGTTGTCTATCTGGCGACACAGGGCATAAGTGCCTGTTCGGAAGGCTATTTCTTCAGTGATGACGGCGGTTTTCCGCGAGTATTGGGCCCGCTGATGCTGCCCGAGGGCATTTATATCTTTACGATGACGACAGATGGGGCTGGCAGAATCTTTCCAATCGCTTTGTCAGAGGATTGCGGCGGCGATTTAGACGCCACGATTATGAGCATCACCAAAGGTGCCGGTTCGCGCGGGGCAGAGAGCCTAGTCAGAGTCGAAGCCGACTGTCCCGTTTTTCTTGAGCTTAGCAATCTGACAGTGACAGAAGCCTGGACACTGGCTATCAAGAAAGTCTATTAGCTCGGCATCCTTGCCTTGAATGTGAGCGAAGTCTCCTTCTGACCTGTTCTGGAAGGAGGCAGGCTCACGGCAAATCAATCCAGCGGCGTTCGGCGCTGCTCCGCCGCACCGCATCCATCACCATTTGACACCGATGCCCATCGGCAAAAGTCGCGCCCCAGGCTAGTTTGCGCCCCTCCCGAATCGCGGAGGTCAGTTCAACCATCAGCGCCACAAATGATACATTCCAAATACCGCTCTGAATGCCTTTCAAATTCGCATTCGGGTCTTGAATGCTCATATCCTCATAATCTTCATCGACTCTTGCCACGAACAATTTCTCATCGCTATTCGACAGTAGAATTGTGCCCTCACTGCCAAAAATCTGCGTATGATTCTCGATGCCGTGCCGTGCCACCCCGCTCAAAAACACCGAACAAAGGGCACCGCTTTGCATCTCCATCATAAAGCTCGATTGGTCATCCGCCGTCGCTGTCCAGGCTTTGCCGCTTTCCCTGTCAATCCGATTCGGCATCATGGTCGCAACCTGACCGCTAATTGCCGCCACATCCCCTAACCAGAAGCGCAGCAGGTCAATCTGATGCGAGCCGTTCGCGCCCAGTCTGCCGCCGCCCATATCCTCGCGTGACCACCAGTCGCCAGTCGGGCGAGATGCAGGATCTCCCCAGGCCGCCGAGATATTGACAATGTTCACATGACGCACCGCGCCGATAGCCCCGCTTTCAATCAGCGCTTTGATTTTTTTGCGGTTCGGATTAAAGCGCAGTTCATGCCCGATAATATGCAGCCTGTTCAGCGATTCCGCTGTCTCCAGCATCTGGGCTGATTCATCCTGATTCATTGCCATCGGTTTCTCGCATAAGACATGAGCGCCCGCTCTGAGCGCAGCCAAGGTCATCGGAGCATGATAAACAGTCGGCGTAGCAATACATACCAGGTCAAACTCATGCGCGGCAATCATCTTCTCCCAGTCATCATAAATATGCGGAATGCCAAACATCTCACCCGCGGACTGTGCGCTGGACATCCTGGCGCTGGCAATCGCCACCAGTTCCACATCGTCAATCGTGGCCAGTGCTGGCAGATACGCCCTCCTGGCAAAACTCGCGCCAATCGTACCCACTCGTATGCTCATCATCGCCTCCTATATCAGACCTCGTTCTTTAAGCGCATCCCCAACCGCTTCCAGGTTGCGCAATTCGGCTTCGGAATAGTTGCGCGAAATCATCACACCGCTGGCGCCGCCATCAAAGCCGGCATGAACCCCTGCCTTGATTTCCTGCGGGGTAATCGCCTTGCTGATGCCTTTATGCCCGACGCCAACCCCAATACCCGGATAAACTGGGCGTCCGGTTTGCTCGATGAGCCTTGACGTCCATTCCTTGACATACTCTGGCTTGAAACCTGCCAGAGGTCCCTCGTCGCGGGGCGCGATAAAATCAGTCACGCCCAAGACAGTCGCCAGCGCGTTATAAGCGCCATCCGGCGAGGCATCCGCCAGGACGCTCTGCTGCCAGGATGCTGCAAAATCGGCAAAGCGGGCTCCAGCCGGTGTATGATACAGCACTGGTTTGAACCAATCAGCATAAGGCGCATACTCGGATTGATCATACTGCGCCCGCAGATAAGGATTATAGGTATTGATGACCTGCCAGATGCCGATGCCAAACTCATAATCAGGATTGTAAAATTTGACCAGACCGGATAATTCACGATAAAAGGCATGATGCGAATCCAGCCACATCTTTTCCCACATCAGCACTTCGGGATGATGCAGCAGCTGACGCAGCAAAATCACAAATACGCCTTCTTTAGGTCGTTCACCGGCTCGCACCTTCTCGAGAAAGCTCTCGATTTTCCTGTAACCCGCAATCGCTCGCTCGACATGGATGCCACGCGCCCGCGCCTCAGCCACATAGTAGCGGTCAAAGCCGGTGGAACTGTCGGCGCGGAAGATGTCCATGAGCGGGCTTTGCCGTTCAATGCCCCACAAGACCCCGCTCAAATCGTGGTTGTTCAGCCAGTCGGCAAAAACGGAATGCCACCATATCTTGTATTCCGGGTTCATTAAAGAGGGTCGCGTTGCCATGCGCCCCAGATGATCGCGGTCAAGAAAATGCTGAAAACCGGGCTGCCAGATGGAGCGGATTGCTGAACTTGAGGTTTCGCAATAATAGGTATAGACCTTGATGTCACGCTGACGTGCCGCCGGGATGACATCCGCCAGCGCATCAAATCCCTGATAAAGCGGGTCGGGAGCATCAAAGCGCTGCATAAAGGTATGGGTATAATAGCGCGAGTCAGGTTCATACATCCCGCCACCCTGCAAGTCATCCGGCTGCTGCACACCATGATCGGGGAAGCCAAAGGCAGCACGGCCAGCATTGCCAATGCTCCAGGTCAAGGTAGAAATCAGCAGCGCATTGACTCCCGCTTTTTCTTGCAAGATGTCAAGGACTTCCTCAACCCCTTCATCAACAAAACTAATGGCGCCGATTTGGATGCCAACAAATGTACCTGACATAATCAGCTTTTTCTTTTTCGTTCATCCACTAACAATCGTTTTATTCTTTTGACAATATATCCACAATATCCACCAGCGCATTTTTTCGGCTCGACTGAATACAGGCTTCCACCATTGCCAGCGACATCAAATGATCTCGCCCGCTGCATTGCAAAGCCTTGCCATCCAAAACATGATCCAGAAAGGCATCAAACAAACCTGTTGTCTCGGAAATCCAGCGTTCATGCGGCGGCAGGCTCACGCGCGTGAGCTTGACATCGCCGCGTCTGGCAAAATGCAGCTCGCCGAATTGTTCACGCTGGCTAATGATACCCGCTTGGCAATCTGTCCGCCACTCAAAGCCAGGAAATACCCAGTTGCCCTGCCATGCCCCTTGGTAGTTGACTGTCATCCCGCCATCAAATTGAAAAATAGCCGCGACATTGGTGTCATGTGCATACATGCTCCACGATGGATTCCAGGTACGGCAGTGTACACTGACTGGCTCTTGACTATAAACAAAACGCATCAGGTCAAAGTGATGAATGGATTGCTCCCAGAGCATTGGATGCTCCATCACCAACGGATATTTGTTGAGGTCGGCTCGGTGACCATCGCGCCACCTCTCATAAGTAAAGCGAGCGAACTCCGGTTTGCCGACGATGTTCTCTGCCAGCAGTCTCCGCGTTGCGCCCGTAACCCCCAAATAACGAAAATTGAGACCAACCATCAGCGGCACCTGACTCGCCTCGGCAATCCGCACCAGTTTGGCAGCTTCCTCTAGGTTCAATGCCAGTGGCTTCTCAATCAATATCGGCAGCTTGCGCTTGGTCGCCGCTCGCACGATGCTTTCACGCCCCATTGGCGGACTGGCGACAACCAGCGCAGCCACATCATCCAGACTACCCAAGGCCGCTTCGACGTCATCAAAAATCGGACGCTCGCCAAATTCGTTGATTGCCCGCGCCAATGCGCTGTTATCGGGGTCAACATAAGCGGCTGTTTCGGCACGTTCCGAACGATGAATCACCTCTGCCCAATGACGACCGCGCGTCCCCAATCCAGCTAGCAGTACCTTTTTCATCCCTTCCAATCCTCGGCAATCAGCACACCAGCTGAGGCGATATGGGCCTTGAGCAGGGCGGTTGCTTGAGACGCATTGCCCTGCTCCAGCGCATCAATCAGCGGCAGATGACCCTGCGCGATTTGCCGCAGGTCGGTATTGCGGCGATTGACCAAGGCCATTACCTGCTGCGCCTTCATCGAGACCATCTGCCAGATGGAAGCCAACAGACGATGTCCACTCAACGCAATCAAGGCATCATGGAAATCACGGTCAAGTATATTGACCCGTCTAATATCACTGCGGCCGCCAGCTTCAACCATCTGCTGATAAGTGTCGCGCAAGACTCCGAAATGGCTGGGCTTTTCTGCCTGCATAACCTGTCTGACGGCAAAGGTCTCCAGCAAAATCCGCATACTGTAGATTTCTTCAATATCGGCCTTGGTCAGATGGCGCACCCTGGTTCCATGATAGGGAATGGTCGTCACCAGGCCTTCGGAATTGAGAATCCGCAGCGCTTCCCGTATCGGCGCTCGACTGACCCCCAACTGCTGCGACAAATCCATCTCGATGAGCGTCTGACCGGGCTTGAGTTCTGCCGTCAGTATGGCTCCGCGCAAGGTATCGAGGGTCTGCTCGCGGATGGACATATTTTTAATTTGCGGTAAATTTGGTTTCATCTGCTTGACATCCAAATCGATACTTCTTATAATCTGGTCGTCCATAGATTGTAGACAATCATAATCAATCGCCTTAGGGGTGTCAAGCACAGGAGGGCTGTCCATGAGCGAAAATTGGGTGTTGACCGAAGCTGAAGCGATTGAGCTGCTGGCATTGCTCATTACCTCGGCCCGTACTCAAATGGATGAACCCGCGCATTATGGTCCTTTGCGTCTGCTGACCGCGACCGAACGCCTTAGCGCCATGATGCTGGAACGCTCATCCGACAAATCAAGAACCTTCCTGCAAGATACCATCAATCGCATCCCCGCCATGCACATGGCAATGTCCGATGTCGAAAGCTACACCGCCTCTCTTGACCACCTCGGACGTACTGTGGCAAGCTGCCTGCTACGCCACAGTCAGCTGGAGGGCAGCCATGAGTGAACAGGTGCTTGATAACATCAGGACGCGCCGTGCTGTGCGTGAAATGATCGACCAGCCAGTCGAACGCGCCCAAATCGAAACCGTCTTGGAAGCGGCACGTTGGGCGCCGAGTGGCGGCAACCTGCGGCCTCATCGCTTTATCGTGATTCAAGATGAGGAAACACGCCGTTTGATTCGGATAGTATCCCCGGGTATGTTCCAGCGAGCGCCGGTCTTGATTCTGATTTGCATCAACTGGGATATTGTCGCTGAACACAGCTTGTCCCCTGCGGACCGCGCCTTGTATATTGATGTCGGCACTGCTGCCCAAACGATGATGCTGGCGGCACATGCAATCGGTTTGGCATCCGGCCCGGTGACATCATTCAGCCAGGAAGCTGTCAAGGTGATTCTGAATCTGCCTGCCAATTATACGCCCGAAATGTTTATTTGCATTGGACACTCGGCAGCCCGCGCACAGTCAGGCATGCGCGCCTGGAAAAAAATCACTTGGCAAGACTTGACACACTGGGAACGTTTTGAGAATGAATAAAATATAGACACAAACTGGAGAATAGAATGGACGGACGTTACATCAAACACATGGCATTCGCGGTCAAGGATGCCAAAGCAGCGCTTAAACATTATCAGGATTTTATCGGCGTCGGGCTGGATGCTGAATTGCATGACTATGATAAGTCTCGCAATCGTGTTGCTATCTTCACGGTCGGGGATGTCGAATATCAACTCTGTCAATCCCTCGACGCCGGCGGGCGCTATGATACCTGGATTAAAGAGCGCGGCTGCGAAGGCTTGCATCATATCTGCTATGCGGTGCCCGATATCGACGAGGCGCTGGCAGAGGCACAGGCAAAAGGCGCTGCCCTCAAGGAATGCGCTGCCTGCAAGGTCAAAGGCAGTCATGTCCATCCCGAAGGCTGGGTCGCTTTTCTTGAACAGGAAGCGGGCGGCGTCGAGTTGGAACTGATGCAGGTTTATACCCCCGAAGAACTGGAAAAATACAAATCCGTGAAAGGTATTTAAGCATGCGTCTGAGCGCCATCGAAAGGGAATGAATATGGACAGCATCGCACTCTTGCAGCAGCTTGTCCAACTCCCCTCCCCCAACCCACCCGGCGACACCCGCGCCATCGCGGATTTCATCGGCGGTCAAATGCGTGCTGTCGGCTGTCGAATCGAAATGCCCGCGCCAGCCGCTAAACCCGAGGCGCTCAATGTCAT
>DAOUKA010000223.1:0-37014 GCA_034421915.1 Anaerolineae bacterium | reverse complement strand
GGGACAATTCGCGTACCCGCCTCGCCATGCAAGGCCCGCATCAGGTTACTCGGGTTGGTGATAATGGCGCGGGGTCCGCCATTATGCACAAAATCAATCGCTGCCTCGACTTTGGGATACATGCTGCCGGGGGCAAAATGTCCCTCTGCCAGATATTGCTGCGCTTCGCGCAAGGTCATTTCATCCAGGCCGGTTTCATCAGGCGTATTAAAGTTGAGACAGACTTTTTCCACACCGGTAGAAATAAACAGCAGGTCGGCACGCAATGTCTGCGCCAGCAGGCTGCTGGCTCGGTCTTTGTCGATGACTGCATCAATGCCACGGAGGCTGCCCACCTCGTTGCGAACAACCGGTACGCCACCCCCACCGCAGACAATGACGATATAGCCGCTAAGCACCAAAGCCTGAATGGCATTGATTTCGGTAATCCCCAAGGGTTTGGGGGAGGCCACCACGCGGCGCCAGCCCCGTCCCGCATCTTCCATAACCTGCCAGCCCTCAGCCCGCGCTCGGTCAGCTTCGGCTGGCGACAGATAACCGCCGATGGGCTTGTTCGGATGGTCAAAAGCAGGGTCGTCGGGGTCAACCCGCATTTGGGTGACAAGCGTCGCCACCGTATGATTCATGCCCACTCGGCGCAGGGAATTATCCAATGCCTGCTGAAGCATATATCCGATGCTGCCCTGCGTATCAGCGACAACCAAATCAAGCGGCACCTCATGGATGTTTTCCTCGCGTTTGGCAATCTCGCCACGGCGCAGAATATAGCCGACCTGCGGGCCGTTGCCATGAGTCATCACCACCTGCCAGCCAGCCGCAACCATATCAGCAACATGACGGCAGGTTTCGCGCACGGCATCCCACTGACGGGTAATATCAGGGTTGTCAGGGTCAGTAATCAGCGAGTTGCCGCCGATTGCCACCACAACCAGCTTTTCAATCATAAGACATTCTCAAGAAACTGCCTTAAAAATCATCAGGCAAAGCGCCTGTCATCATGATAGTCAATCCAACTTTAGCGCATGGTCAGCGCCATCGCCGCTTTCTGCACATGCAGGCGATTTTCAGCCTCGTCATACACCACACTCTGCGCCCCGTCAATCACGCTGTCGGTCACCTCGATATTGCGGTCGGCTGGCAGACAGTGCATATAAATCGCGCCTTCCTTTGCCAGCGCCATCCGGCGGTCATCCGCAATCCAGTCGCTGTATTTGGCGCCAATTTCAGCCGATTCCTCATCGTCCTCGGTCGTCAGCCAACTTCCCCAACTCTTGGGATAAAGAATATCCGCAGCTTCAAAGCCAGCATCAAAATCCTCCAGGATTTCAAAGGCGCCGCCGTGTCGGCTGCTGTTTTCCTGTGCCTGCGCCACAATATCGGGCATGAGCTTGTATTCTGGCGGCCGGGTCAGGCGAACATTCATGCCAAAGCGCGTCATTAGCAGCACCAGGCTTTGCGGCACCGAAATCGGCTTTTGATAGCTGGAGGCATAAGCCCAACTGATATTAATCGTCTTGCCGCGCAGGTCGCGGCCGAACTTTTCTTGGATGGTCATCAAATCCGCCAGGATTTGAAAGGGATGATAGATATCGCACTGCATATTCAGCACCGGCACGCGGCTGGCTTGGGCAACGGCACGGATGTACCCGTTGCCGAATTTCCAGTCACACTGCCTAATGGCAATGCCATCGGTGTAGCGTCCAAGGATCTCGCCAATCTCCTTGGCGGTATCGCCGTGGCTAATCTGCGTGGTGGTGCTGTCGATAAACTGGGCGTGCCCGCCCAGCTGCGCCATGCCGGCTTCAAAGCTGATGCGCGTGCGCGTGCTGGTGAAGAAAAATAGCATCGCCAGCACCTTGTCGCGCAGCAGGGCATGAGGCTCGCCCAAAGCCCGCTTGCGTTTCAGATCCCAGGCGACATCCAGCAGGGTCTCGATTTCTTCTCTCGACCAATCCTGCGTGCTGATGAGGTCACGACCTCGGAGGTCTGTTTGCATAAGTCCATGTCTCCCCGTCTAAAATTGCCAAATCAGTTTATGCTCTCCCAAACAGTCGCTCTTCTGCCTCACTCCCGAATGGTTTGCCGCAAGGCAGACGGAAACAAGGCATACCATTCGGTTGACCTGACCACATCCTCAAGCGACACCTGATCCAGGACAGTATGCGCGTGGATTTCATCACCGGGCGCAAAGCCAATGCTGGGGATGCCTGCCTTGCCCGCCCAATAAATGCCATTGGTGGAAAAATCCCACTTGCCCGTGCCAATCTCGCCATAAAGCGCCTTGCCCGCCGCGAGACCCGCCTGCACGATGGGGTCATCTTCGGCATACGCCCAGGCCGGATAGATTTTATCCAGCGGGAAGACAAAACCAGTATAGCTTGGCTCATCATAAACCAGAATTTCGGCGTGGATGTCATCGCGGTCACCAATCAGTTCTTGCAGGCGCCGCAACTCGACTGCGGGTTCTTCGCCAAAGGTGATGCGGCGGTCAATATAAATGGTTGCTTCGTCAGGCACCGCGTTGATGCTGGGTGTCTTGACCTCCATATCGGTCACGGTAATCCGCCCGTGTCCCAGAAATTCATGGTTGCCCAGCTGCGGTTCAAGCCGGCTGATCCGCTCGATGAGGGGCAGCAGTTTGTAAATCGCATTATCGCCCAGATAGTTGCTGGCGGCGTGGGCGCTTCTGCCTTTGGCAACAATTTTGAATTCAACCCGCCCTTTATGCCCGCGATAAATCTGCATGTTGGTGGGTTCGCCAATGACCACAAAATCCGGTTTGATTCCTTCGGTCTGCACAAAAGCATGGGGCGCCTGCCCGTCATTCCACTCTTCCATGTTGCCAAAATAATAAGCGGTGAACCCGTCAAGCAAGCCAAGCTGCCGGGCAATCGCCAAGCCATAGACCATGCCCGGCGTACTGCCCTTTTCATCGCAGGCGCCACGGGCAAACAGAATGCCATCTTCAACCTTGCCGGCAAAAGGATCCCAACTCCATTCTTCAGGGTTACCAATGCCGACGGTGTCGATATGACTGTCATAGAGCAGGATTTTGTCGCCATCGCCAATTCTGCCGACGATATTGCCCATCCTGTCCCACCAGACCTCATCAAAATCGAGCCTTTTCATCTCCGCCGCAATCCGTTCGCCACATTCACGAATCTGGCTGTCCATACTGGGGATAGCGCAGATCTCACGCAGGAAGCGGATGATGTCATCGCGTTCCTCTGCGACCCGCCGTCTTAACTTTTCCAATTTTTCTTGATTCACTGTGTCTTCCCTGTGGCTTGTGCGGCTCAATAAACAGCTTGGATTTTAGCGCAAGAAACCCGATTTGCACAGATTCATTCAGGCAAACAGGTCAATCAACTTGAACTGTTCGACATCCACCAAACCCATATCGGTGAGTTTGAGCTTGGGGATGACTTCGAGGCCCATAAAACTCATCACCATAAAGGGGTCGCTCATCTCGTTGCCCAGTTGATGCGCCTTTTCAATCAGTCGGTCGTACCGCGCACGCACCGCTTCAATCGGGGACTCGCTCAATAAGCCGGCAATCGGCAGGGGCAGGCTTGCCAATACCTGACTCCCATCCACCACAACCAGGCCGCCCCCCATTTCCAGAATGGCATAGACAGCCTGCTTCATGCTCACATCGTCCACCCCAATGACCGCCAAATTGTGATGATCATGAGCCACCGTGCCAGCAATGGCGCCGCGTTTGAGCCCAAAACCCCGAATAAAGCCTTTGCCGATATTGCCGCTGGCGCGATGCCGCTCGACCATAGCGAACTTCAGAATATCGCGCTCGACATCGCTGACAGCCATGCCATCAACCACAGTTGGACTCTCCACAAGATGCTCGGTGACAACCTGGTCTTTAATATGCCCGATGACATGAATCCTGTCCCCTGTCGCCGGCACTGAAAAGTCGAGTGTGCTTAGCTTGATGTTCAGCGTGCCGCGCAAATCAAGCGGACGGGTTTCCGCCTGCTCAACGACCATCCGCCCGTCTTCGGCAACCAGCCGCCCGCCCCGATAAACCTGCTCGGGCATAAAGTTACCCAAATCCGAAAAGACAATCAAATCGGCATACTTGCCCGGCGCAACCGCGCCATACTTCTTCAAACCAAAATAACGCGCGGTGTTCAGCGATCCCATCCGAATTGCCATAACAGGGTCGATGCCATGAGCAATCGCCATCCGAATCATGTCATCTATCGAGCCCTTGTCGATGAGGTCAGCCGGTATGCGGTCATCGGTGCAGAAGCATATCGCGCCATGATTTTCGGGTGTAATCAGCGGCAGCAGAGGAAGCAGATTGCGGGTTGTTGTCCCCTCACGAATAAATATGGTCAAGCCCAGCCGCAATTTTTCCAGCGCCTCAGCGACCTCGGTGCATTCGTGTTCGCTCTGAATGCCGGCCGTCACATAAGCATTCAGCATCGGCCCAGTCATACCTGGCGCATGACCATCCAATACCCGATGTTTGAACAACTCGATTTTATCGAGCATGCCCTCGTCGCCCAGCGCCACACCAGGATAATTCATTACTTCCGCCAGACCCAGCACCCAGGGATGGTGAAGCAGTTCGCCCAGGTCTTCAGCCTCCAGCCGTGCGCCCGATGTCTCCATGTGGGTCGCTGGCACACAGCTTGACACCATGACATACATATTCATCAGTCCATGTTTGGCACGCTCCAGCATATAACGCATCCCCTCAAGACCCAGCACATTGGCAATTTCATGGGGGTCGGTCACCACCGTCGTCACGCCATGCGGCAAAACGGCGCGGGCAAACTCGGGCGGCGTCACCAGGCTGCTTTCGATATGCACATGGGCATCAATCAGCCCTGGGGCAACATACCTGCCCTTCAGGTCAATCTCCCGTTCAGCCGCATAGCCTGCGTCCAGAGCGACAATATGACGGTCATGGATGACAATATCAGCCGCGTGGATTTCCCCGCTAATCACATTGACCAAGCGGGCGTTCCGCAAAACCAGTTCCGCCGGCTTATCCCCGCGAGCAGCGGCCAAACGATCAACCACAGACATTCCGACACCTCCTGAAAAACCAGTCGGGAGATTGACAAGGCTCCTCTTCAAAGCTCATCAAGCATCTCCCCGAATAAGCTGCCGCGACAATTTGTTGTGTTCCTCAATCAATACCGGCAAATCAACCGTCAGGATTTGACCCTCTTCCACCACAACTTTGCCATTGACAATCGACAGGTCAACTTGCGGCGGCTGGCAAAAAGCCAGCGCGGCAATCGGGTCATGCAGGGCGCCGGCCATGCCAATCCCATCGAGACGCCAGGCGACAATATCGGCAGACATGCCCGGCGCAATCCGCCCTATATCATCACGGCCCAGCAGGCTGGCGCCCCCTGCGGTCGCCAGTTCAAGCGCCTCACGGGCTGACAGGCCGGCAGCAGCGCCGCTCACCCGCTGGAGCAGCATCGCCTGACGGGCTTCGCCCAGCAGGTGTCCGCCATCATTGGATGCCGAGCCATCGACGCCCAGGCCGACCCTGACACCGCAGTCAAGCATTGGGCGCAGGGGCGCCACGCCCGATGCCAGGCGCATATTGGAAGAGGGGCAATGGCAGACGCCCGTTTGTGTGCGCCCGAACAGACGAATCTCATCGGGATTCAGCTTGACGCAATGGGCATGCCAAACATCCTCCCCGACCCAGCCCGCACGCTCGGCATAATCGCCAGGAGTCTGCCCAAAACGCTCCAGACTGAAAGCCAAATCCTTGTCGTTTTCCGCCAGATGGGTATGCAGATGCACATCGTAAGCCCGCGCCAGGCTGGCGGATTCGCGCATTAAATCAACCGACACGCTAAAGGGTGAACAGGGCGCGACAACGATTCGCAGCATGGCATGCGCCGCCGCATCATGGTAGCTCTCAATCAGCCTTTGCGTATCTCGGAGAATGTCGGCTTCGCGCTCGACAACTTCGTCGGGCGGCAACCCACCCTGACTCTCGCCCAGGCTCATGGCGCCTCGAGCAGCATGAAAGCGCATACCTATTTCCTCGGCAGCGCGGATTTCGTCTTCAAGCCGCACATCATTAGGGAAAATATAGAGATGGTCGCTGGAGGTAGTACAGCCCGACAGCATGAGTTCCGCCATCGCCAGCTTGGCTGAAGTATAAATATGCTCGCCAGTCAGACGAGTCCAGATGGAATACAGGGTCGTCAGCCAGTCAAAGAGTTCGCTGTCCTGCGCCAGAACGCGCGTCAAACTCTGGAACATGTGATGATGCGTATTGACCAGCCCCGGCAAGACAACATGACCAGACAGATTCAGAACGCGGTCGGCTGTGGCGGCGGGCATGGCATCCAGCGGGCCCAGCGCAGCGATAAGGTTGTCCTCAATATAGATGCAGACATCGCACAACTCCCGCCGCGATGAATCCATCGTCGCAAGTGTGTGAATGTCCTTGAGCAATAAGGTACCCATCGGCTATCCCCGCCGTCAGCCTTTTATCTATGATATAGCGTCAGCGACCTGTCCACAAGCCCGCCAGCGAGGCGCGGCCAGCAAGAACCGAAGGTCCCTAGCCAAAATTGCCAAAATTTTCTTGGCTTTCCGAATGACGATCCAAGACACTGTCAATCAGACCATGACTGACAGCCTCCCGCGGTGTGAAATAGATGTCCCGCTCCGACAGCTTCTCGATATATTCGGCTGTCTGCTGGCTGTGTTTGGCGATAATATCGTAAATCAGCGCCTTTTGGCGAACAATTTCATTCGCTTGAATCACGATGTCCGAAGCCTGACCGCGGGCGCCGCCCAAAGGCTGATGCAAATGAATGGTCGCATTGGGCAGGGCATGACGCATCCCGGCTGTCCCGCCCGTCAAAATAACCGTGCCGAAGCTGGCGGCAAAGCCCACCACAACCGTGTTCACCGGCGCCCTGAGAGTTTGGATGGTGTCATAAATCCCCAAACCGGCATAAACCTCGCCGCCCGGCGAGTTCACATACATTTGAATGCGGCGGCTGTTATCCTCACGATCCAGGAACAACAGCTGGGCGACAATCAGATTGGCAATCCGCCCCTCGATAGGCTGTCCCAGTATGATGAGGCGCTCCTTGAGCAGCAGTGAGAAAATATCATAAGACCGTTCACCGCGTGAACTTTGGTCGATGACCATTGGAATCATGTTCTGTCTTCCCGTCTCTAATTAGGTTATTTGATAGCACCTGCCAAAGAGAAAATCCATTCTGACAGTGGTTTTGGCGCTCGGCGGCCAGCTAATCTGATGCAGCCCCTATCTTCCAGGCTGCTTTGAGTGTGTTGCCCAGCAGCATCGTAATCGTCATCGGCCCCACGCCGCCTGGAACTTTGGTGATATAGCCGGCGACAGCCTGCGCCGATCCAAACTCCACATCCCCCACATAGCGGTATCCCCTTTCAGCGCTGGGGTCATCCACCGCGTTTGAGCCAACATCAATGACGACCGCGCCTGCCTTCAGCCATTCGCCACGGACAAATTCCGGCTTTCCAACCGCAGCCACGACAATATCCGCCCCTTTCAAGTAACCGGGCAGGTCGCGCGTGCGGCTGTGGCACAGCGTCACAGTCGCGTTGGCATTGGTCAGCATCAGCGAAACTGGCAGACCTACGATATTGCTGCGTCCGATAACAACCGCCTGCTTGCCTTCGATAGTGACCCCGGTTTCTCCAATCAATGCCATGACACCGGTCGGCGTTGCCGGCGTAAATGATGGCTCGCGCCCGCGCATGCCCAGCTTGCCCAGATTCATCGGATGAATGCCGTCAACATCTTTTTCCAGGCTGATTTGGTTGAGCACCGGCTCTTCGTCAATGTGGTCGGGCAGGGGCAGCTGCACTAGAATCCCGTGAGTGCTGGCATCAGCATTGAATTGACGCACCGCATTTTCAACCTCGCCCTGAGTCGCAGCGGCTGGCAGGATTTGCGCTTTGGACAGGATCCCGACCCGCTCGCAGGCGCGCCGCTTCATGCGGACATACATGGCCGAAGCCGCATCGTCGCCCACCAGAACAACGCCCAAACCGGGCGCGGCGCCTCTCTGCTGGCGGTACTCGGCGGCGGATGCCTTGATTTCGCTTTGAATCCGACTGGCATGGGAACGGCCGTCTATGATTGTCGCTGGCATGGGATTTCCTTTCTTAATCCTTTTCCGTATGGAGAATGGTTCATCCTCTTGCTACACTGGATAGCATCATCAGCCTGACAAGGATAGCACATTGTGACTCCTTCCGAGAATCCGCGCGGCCTCATCTTTGTGATGATTGGACCCGGCGGCGCTGGCAAGAATGCCATTATGAAAGCCATTATCGCGCAGTCAAGCCATATTCGACAACTGGCAACGGCGACCACCCGCATCATGCGTGCCAACGAACAGCAGGGACGCGAGCACTTCTTCGTGACCCCCGCGCAGTTTCAGGATATGATCAAGAATGACCTGCTGCTGGAATATCAGGAAGTCACGCCCAATAAGCTATACGGGATTCCGCGCCAGGGGGTCGTAGATTGTTTGTCTGGCGGCAAAATCTGTGTGGCGGATATTGACGTGTTGGGCGCCAAGGCATTGGTGGCGGCATTTCCCAATCATGTCGTTCAGATTTTTGTCACGGTGCCCGGCGCCAGCATTGCCGAGCAGCTGACTCTGCTGGAACAGCGCATGCGAAACCGCCGCGATAGCACGACCGACATCGCCCAGCGCCTGAAACGCGCCCGCTCGCTGGAACTGCCCTATCAAAACGATTGTGATTACATCGTCGTCAATGACACCCTGGAACAGGCGGTGCAATCCACCCGCGCCATTATCCAAAGCGAACTCAGGCAGCGCTGCCTTGTCGGAGAATTTTCATGAACGACCTGCCAGCTTATCACCTGTCCCTGGGCGCCCGACTTGCCGCTGACCATATCCCGCTTGATTATGGGGACCCAAGGTCAGAATTGAAGGCAGCGCTGAAAGCGTCCATCCTGCTTGACCGCTCCCACGAGGGGCGCATTCTCCTAAGCGGGGAAGACCGCTTCGAGTTGGTGAATCGCATGTCCACCAACAATCTCATCGGGCTGGAACTGTACCAGGGGCGTCCAACCCTTTTCACCAATGCCCATGCCCGCATCCTGTATCGCGTGATATGCTACAGCCTGCCCGCGGGTTTGCTGGTCATCACGGAACCCGGACAAGGGAATGCACTCGCCGGTTATCTGCAACGGAACATCTTTTTCGGCGACAAGGCACAGGTTCACAATTTGGGTTCACGAACGGCCCACTTTGCGCTTCACGGCGCGACTGCGGATGCGGTGATGACCGGCCTGCAAGCGAGTTTGGCAGACCTGCCACCCCTGTTCAGCGCCGAAGTTGAAGCTGCGGATGCCCGGCTGACCGTCGCCCGCCGCAAGTCGATTGCCGCACAGCATTGGATTGTGGTCTGCCAACGTCATCAGGCAACTGCTGTCCATCGGCATCTGCTGCGAATCGGCAAGCCAGCCGGGCTGATGCCAGCCGGGTCGCTCACTTATAACATCCTGCGCATACGAAGCGGCCGACCCGCCGGCCAAGAACTGACAAGGGATTATCTGCCTCTGGAAGTCGGATTATGGGATGAGGTCAGCTTCAGCAAAGGCTGTTACACCGGACAGGAAATCATCGCACGCATGGAAAGTCGGCAGCGCCTCGCCAAAACCATCGTCAAACTCGACCTGGAGGCATTTGTCGCCGCCGGCGCCGCAGTTTATGACCAAGGCAAGCCGGTTGGCAAATTAACCAGCAGCGTCCAAACAGCCGAAGGACAGCTATTCGCCCTTGCCGTCATCAAAATCAGCAGCGCCCGCCCCGATACGGAATTAACGGTCGGAGGGCAGCGCATTCCCGCCCGCGTTATCGACTACGCCGGGCAGCAGCCGGCATTCATTCTTGAACAAGGGTAAGCTGGATTCAGGCTCAATTTCATTCAGGCGGCGGGCTGTCAAAGAACAGCGCCCACCACAACTCCCAGTTTTCAGGTTCGGGGGGCTTGGTCTTGAACTCGACCGGACTGACGGGAGTCGCTTGCGCCGCCGAACTCGGCTCGGCTCGCTGTGCCAGCACCAGCACCTCGCCTTCGCGTATCATTTTGCCCTCGTCCCGCGCCCAAAACTCCACATAAGCATCACTCTTCACATAATCAAGCTCATCAGCGAGCTCCAGCCGCCTCTGTTCCAGCAATTCAATCTCCTGCATCACCTGCGCATGAATCCGCTGCAATTCGCGGTCAGCCTGAATGCGGCTGCTGAAATTCAGCGTCAGCATCAAGGCGATGCTGAGGATGAACGCGAACAGCACCTGAACGCTGGAGAGACGTCTTTCCTTGCTTCGCTTTTCAGTGATATTGGATTCGATGGGATGATTCGCGCTGGCTTCGGTCATCAGGCTGGCATTTACCCCTCATTCGCTTCCCAATGATCATCATACAGGATTGAGAATCCGCCAGCGATGACCTGAAGCAATCCCCCTCAAGTGTGCCGAAGGTGGGAGTCGAACCCACACTCCCCGAAGAGAACTACGCCCTGAACGTAGCGCGTCTGCCAATTCCGCCACTTCGGCAAGCAAGCATAAATAAGTGTACCTCTTTTATGTGAATTGTCAATATCGCATTGCTTGGGAATGGCGAAAAACGCGATTATGGCAAGGTATTGCGGTTTCACATATCCACAAAATCAGACACTCCCGACAACTATACCGATTAAGGCGCTACATATTCATAGGCCCCAATATCACAGGCAGCCCCTTGCGGTCTGGCTGTCCCTATCTGGTCAGTCTCCGAGCAATAGGCCTCATCAGCCGCATCAATAGCGCGGCTGCCCGCCAGAAGCGGATAATACGCCGGCGAGCCATCCGCCGGCACAACCAGCGCTCCCAGCCCGGGATCCCCTTGGAATGCGGGCGAACAAGAGCCATCCTCAATGAAATTGTTGATATTCCATTTCAGCCCCTCCTCAGAGTAACAAGCGTCCCCGTCCCCGCCAGCGATGATGCTGTTGATGATGCTCAGCTCCCCGTCTCTGCCCTCCGTGTTGTTGTAGATTGCGCCACCACCACTCTCAGCCGAGTTATTGCTGAAGGTGCTGCCGAAAATGCTTAGCTCTCCATAGTTGAAGATCGCGACACTAAAATCAGCCGAGTTATCGCTGAAAGTGCTGTTGATAATGCTCAGCTCTCCCCAGTTGACAATCGCGCCACCACCCTCAGCCGAGTTGTCGCCGAAACTGCTCTCGCTGATGCTCAGTTCTCCCTCGTTGGCGATTGCGCCACCCCCTGCATCAGCCGAGTTGTCGCTGAAGCTGCTGCCCCTCATGCTCAGTTCTCCCTCGTTATAGATCCCGCCACCAATCTCAGCCGAGTTGCCACTGAAACTGCCTGCGTTGATGGCTAGCGTTCCCCAGTTTTCGATCCCGCCACCAAAATCAGCCGAGTTGTCGCTGAAGCTGCTGCCCCTCATGACTAGCTCTCCATCCTCCTCGTTGACGATCCCGCCCCCACCCTCAGCTGAGTTGCCACTGAAACTGCTGCCGAAGATGCCGACAAACCTGCCCGAGTTGGCGATTGCGCCACCTTGCTCATCAGCCGAGTTGCCACTGAAACTGCTGTCGCTAATGACTAGCGTTCCCCGGTTGAAGACCGCGCCACCACTCCCAACAGTAGCCGAGTTGTCGCTGAAACTGCTATTGCTGATGACTAGCTCTCCCAAGTTGAAGACCGCGCCACCATCAACAGCCGAGTTGCCACTGAAGCTGCTGTCGCTGATACTTAGTTCTCCCAAGTTGAAGACCGCGCCGCCACTGTCATCAGCCGAGTTGCCACTGAAACTGCTGTCACTGATGACTAGCGTTCCCCAGTTGGCGATCGCGCCACCAACCGCATCAGCCGTGGTTGCTTTGACCGTTCCATCCTCGTTGGTGATGATGCCGCCTTCATTTTCAGCGCTGCCCCCGATCATCGCCAAATCATGGATGTTTAGCACGCCGCCATCGTTGTAAAAAATCCGATAGCGATCCTCCCCGCTAATCGTATAACCCTCGCCCTCGATAGTAATCTCCGAGGTGATTTGGGGAAGTCCGCCATCAAGTGTGATGTCACCGCTCAGGATGATCGTGTCCGCGCCATTGCCGGCCGGGCAGCCGCCCTGGGCGCGGTCGCTGTTGGCAGCGAGAATGGCATCCGCCAAGCCGCAGCGCGAATTCAAGGTGATCTCTGCCGCATAAACCGGCGGCAGCAATAAACCGAACAGGATGGCCATCAATGCGGGGAAAAGAGCCAATTTTCTCATGGTGAGCCTCTTATGGTCAATGGATACAGAAAACATCTTAACGCAGCACCCTTCGGATGACAAGTTTTTTGCTGACGAGCGGTCATGCTAAAAAATACAAGCAGGCTATTTTAAGGCGATCCCTCTGTTTAAGGCTTTTGCGGTCATGTTATAATGCGCCCTGTTTATTGACCTGAACCTTGTGGGTTTCTTCATGCGCTTATCCATGACAGTCGCTGCGCTGCTGCTCCTTGTCACCGCCCTGGCGCTGGCGCAGGGGCAAAGCACAGGCGTCACAGCACAGGCAATCGGTCAGGCAAATCTGCGGGCGGACGACAGCATCCATGCTCCGCTTGTGGGCGAAATCACCGCCGGCACATCGTATCCGGTCATCGGTCGGAGTCAATTTTATCCCTGGCTACTCCTAGGCGAAAGGGACAGCCACACCCCCAAAGGCTGGGTCTATGACACCCTGGTTATCGTGCAGGGAAATATCCATGCCGTTCCCTATTCCGACCTGATTTTGCAAGCAACCACCCCAACTCCGCTGGCTGCCGCCGCGCCGGCTGTCATACCCCCGACCTCCACGCCATCCGCCAGCAGCTTTGGCGTCACGGGCGAGGTCATCGGCGAGGTCAACATACGTTACGGTCCGGGGATTGAATACCCGCGGGTCGGCGTCGCCTTTGCCGGTGAACGTTACGAAATCACCGGTTATCACACGCAGTTTCCCTGGGTGCGCATTCGCTTTGGGGATACCGCCAGTCAGCAAGCGTGGATTGCCCGCGACCTGCTGAAAATCAGCGGCAGCCTCAACAAGGCGCAAGCCATCACGCAGCTGTCCCTTGGCCTGCCCACCTTGACGGCAACGCCACCCGTCATCAGCGCCAGCACGATTGCAGGCCAAGCGCCAGTTCCGCTCGGCGCGGCCTTTCAGGCTTTGGGCAATGACCTGTGGAACTTGGTCCTCGACAATGGATTTGACCCGCAAACAAGCCGTTTTGGCGCTTTGTTTGTCATGGATTTGCAAACTGGAGAGGCCTTCGCATTTGGGGACGATTTCGCTTTCAGTGGCACCAGCATCAACAAAATCGCCATTTTGGCAGCGCTCTATCAAAACTTGCAAGCGCCGCCTTCAGTTCATATCGCAACAGACATCGCCAACACTATGATTTGCAGTGAAAATGTCGCTACCAATCGGTTGTTAAGTTTCATTGGTGAAGGCGATCCGTATTTGGGCGCGGAGGCCGTTACCCGTCTCTACGCGCAGCTTGGCCTGTCGCGGTCTTTCTTGACCGCGCCCTTTACCACGGTTGGCACACCCCAGCCCCCGCCGCGCCCCATCCTTTCGCCACAGACCAGCGCCAATCAGGTCAGCGCCAATCCTGATTTTTCCAACCAGCTGACCGTCTCGGAGGCCGGGGCGCTGCTCGCCCATATGTATCAATGCGCCTATAACGAACGCAGCGCACTCATCGACATCTTTGGCAGCGCTGTGGATGCCCGCGAATGCCGCCAAATGCTGCATGTGATGAGCAATAACACCGTGGACGCCCTGCTCAAAGCAGGTGTGCCGGCCGATGTGCGCGTCGCCCACAAACACGGCTGGATTCCGGATACGCACGGCAACGCGGCACTCTTCTTCACGCCTGGCGGCGACTATGTGATTGCTATGATGCTTTTCCAGCCCGATTGGCTCAATTTTCAGGAATCCCTGCCGGTGATTGCCGAAGTATCTCGCCGTGTCTATAACTATTTCAATCCGCAGCAGCCGCAGCCGTCCATTCGCGACGGCTATATTCCTGATGCCAACAACTGCAATTACAGCGGCGACCCGCTGGTCGCGGATTTGATGCGGTCGGTATGGCTGGAGTGAATCGAGCCGCTGGGCTTATCGAAGTTTGTAATGAATATCCGACAGATGGCGCAGACGGCTGGCAGCCTGCTCGGCGGTGATGTCGCGCTGAGATTCGGCCAGCATTTCATAACCCACCATAAATTTCTTCACCGTCGCCGAGCGCAGAAGCGGCGGATAAAAATGTGCGTGAAGCTGCCAGTGAGAACTTTCCCGTTCCCAATAAGGCGCTCCATGCCAACCCATCGAATAGGGGAAAGATGTCTCAAACAGATTATCATATCTGACCAGAAGCCGCTTGAGGATTTCGGCCAGGGAATCGCGCTGACTGGCCTCCAGGTCATGCAGCCGCCGCACCGGCTGCTTGGGCAGCAGCAGGGTTTCAAAGGGCCAAGCCGCCCAATACGGCACAACGACCAGCCAATCATCATTCTCCAGTACAACCCGTTCCCGCCTTTGCATTTCCTCTCGGGCATAATCCATCAGGAGCAGGCTGCCATATTGGGCATGATAGGTCTGCTGCTGCGCATCTTCGGTTTTGGGGATGGCGCCAAGCGTGTCGGTCGCCCAGACCTGTCCGTGCGGATGTGGATTGGATGCGCCCATCATCGCCCCGCGATTTTCAAAGACCTGCACCCAGGCATACATCCGCCCCAGTTCAGCCGCTTGCTCCCCCCAAAGTTCCACAACGCGCCTTATCTCGGCAAGCGACATCTCGGCAAGGGTCAGGTCATGGCGCGGCGAGAAACAAATCACCCGCGCCTGGCCTTGCACCGATTTGAATTGGAACAGCGGCTTGGCGCGCTCGGCGGCTTCAGGCACATTCGGCAAGAGCGCGGCGAAATCATTGGTGAACACGAATGTGCCTTCATAATGGGGATTGCTGTCGCCATTGGCGCGGATATTGCCCGGACACAAATAACACTTGGGGTCATAGGACGGGCGCTGGTCGGGCGGCGGCTTTTCCCGCCCCCCCTGCCAGGGACGCTGGCTGCGATGGGGCGAAACCAGAAGCCATTCATCCATCAAGGGATTGTAGCGCCGATGCGGATGTTCTGCCACTTCAAATGCCATGCCCTACTTCAGCCTCGCTCTGGCATGGCTCAAGACGACCACATCGCGCCGCTTGGATTTCATCTGAAACAAGACCTCCTCATCGGAAACGCGCCACATCTCGGTGACCAACGTGTCACCAGGGAACACATGCCGCGCGAAGCGGACGCCGATTGACCGCAGCCTGTCGGGGTCGTTGCCGCAAAAGTGCTTGAGTATGGCGCGGGTCGCAAATCCGAAAAAGCTCAAGCCGTGCAGGATGGGCTTCTCGAAATGACCCGCTGCCGCCATTTGGGGGTCGGCATGGAGCGGATTGACATCACCCGACAGGCGATAGAGCAATGCCTGAATATCCAGGGTGGTTTCCTCATGCACAGCATCCGGCGGACGCTGCGGCGGTTCAATCTTCTCGCTCGTTCCCCTCTCCCCGCCAAATCCACCCAGCCCGCGAATAAACATCGAAGAGCGCCCCACTGTCAGTACATCGCCCTTTTCATCGCGGCTGATGACCTCGGTGACTATGACCAGGCCGCTGCCTTTGTCATAGATATTCGCGATTTTGGGTGTGGATGCCACAGTGGCGGCCGGGGGCAGGGGTTTTCTGATTTCCAGATGCTGTTCGCCATGAACCAGCATCATGGGATTGAACGTGATGCCGGCGATGTCCCCCTCAAGCATAAACAGCGCCAAATCGCTGGCAAAGATGGTGGCGAATGAGGGAATCACCCGGAATCCGACCGAACTGCGTTCATAAACGAACTTCAGTTCATCCTGGTCAAGCCAGTCCGCCGGCGCGCCAATGCCCAGCGCATACAAAATTGCATCGCGTTGGGTGTAACGATAGGTTATCGGCTGCAATTCCAGGCCAATCGCCTGATGAACCAAGTCTAGCGAAGGAACTGGCATATTGGGGGATCCTTTCTGTTTTGGAAGGCCTGCCAATGCCACTCATCCCCCAGGCATAACCCGCAAAAAGAGGGTGTGCATCTGGCAACGCCCTCACAAAGATTCATGTCAGATTCGTGCCTAGCCTTTGACCGAACCCTGCGTCAAACCGCCGACAATCTGATCTTGCAATGACAGATAAATCACCAGGGTGGGTATGGCCCCAATGATGGTGCCCGCCGCGAAAACGCCCCAGTCACGGGCGAAATTCTGGCTGATATATCCCCACAGGCCCACCATAAGCGTCCAGCTGTCCCTGTCGCGCAGGAGGATGCGTGCCAGCACAAACTCGTTGAAAGTGCCGACAAAGGACAGAATGCCGACAACAACCAGAATCGGACGCACCAAAGGAAAAATCAACCGCCAGTAGACTTGCCAGTGACCCGCGCCATCAACCAGCGCCGATTCATCAATATCGCGCGGCACCGAATCGAAGAAACCTTTCATCAGCCAGATATTGATTCCCATCGCGCCGCCAATATACACCAGTATCAAGCCGCCGACGGTATTCAGGCCGAGGAAGGGTATATAATTGCCAATCTGCTGCAATATCAAAAAGATAGCCACCATCGCCAGCAAATTGGGGAAAACCTGTACCAGCAAAATCAATACCAGCAGGCTCCGCCGGCCATAAAAACGGAAGCGCGAGAACGAGTACGCGCTGAACGCGGTCACCAGCACCGTCAATACCGAAGTGATGGACGAGATGATGATTGAGTTCACAATCCAGCGCACAAAGGGTTTGCGTTCGTCGTTGAGCAGGGTATCGAAGTTCAGCAGATAACTGGAGCTAATATCAAACAGGGCATCCCCGGCATGAAAGGATTCGCCCTCGGCAAAACGGATATTCTGGACATAGCCGTTTTTGGGCGCGCGCACCTGTTCCTCGACGCCCTCAACCTCGATAATCAGAATGGTTTCGGCGCTGAGCTCGACGCGGCTGCCGTTGGGCGAAACGATGCGCACCAGTTTGCCGGCATCCTTGGCGATGGCGGCGCGTGTCGCCGGCAAAGGCGGGATGATGGATTGGGTGCTCATGGACTGGCTGGGATTGAAGGCCGCCGAGACAATCCAGATCACCGGGAAAATAGCGAAGACCACCGCCAGCACCAGGATAGCTATTTGGAAAGCCAAGACCAGATATTGAAAGGATTGGCCCGAGTTCAGCTTCAAGATTGGACTAAACATTCTCGGATGTCTCCTCCCAGCCTTTGGTCAGACGGAATTGGAGCAGCGTCACCGCGGCGACTATCAAAAAGATGACCACAGTAATCGCCGATGCCAAGCCAAAATCCGCGCCGCTCGCCCCAGCAAAGGCCCGACGGTAGGCATAACTAATCAGAATATCCGTATGCCCGGCCGGCAAAGTGCCAGCGTCAAGCATCGGCGGCCCGCCCTCATTATAGACTTCAATGATGACAAAATTGTTGAAGTTATAGGTAAAGGAAGCGATCAGCAAAGGACCCACAGCCACCAGCAGCAAGGGCAAGGTGAGCTTGGAGAGTTTGTTCCACCAATTCGCGCCATCGACCTCGGCCGCTTCGTACATATCGGAGGGAATCGCTGCCAGTGCGCCACTGCAAACCAGCATAAAATAGGGATAACCCAGCCACAAATTGATCAGCAGAATGCCGACCTTGGCCCAGCCAGGATCCGTGAAAAACGGCGGCGGCTGCAAGCCCACCGCCGAAATCAGCTGGGGAACAACGCCCAGATTGGCATTGAGCATGCCCTTCCAGATGGCAACCGAGATAAGCGCCGGAAGGGCAAAAGGCACAATCAGGAGGGTGCGGAAGGCCTTGCGCAAGGGGATTTTCTTGCTTTGCAAAAGCAGGGCAAACATCAAACCCACCATAAAGGTCGAGAAAACCGATAGCAGCGCAAAGATTATCGTCCAGGCGAAAATCCGCAGCAGCGGCACGCTTACCTCTGAACTGGTTGCAAAGCGCACATAATTATCCAAGCCAGTGACAACATTGAACCCGGTCAGCAGCGTCTTGCCTGCATCATTTTGGAATTGACCGATTTCATAATTGGCATAATAAAGCAAGCCCGTTTTGTGATCGATTATGGCATCTGTATCCGCCTGGAACACATAACGCTGGGCGTATTCGCCCGCATCCTTGCGCCCGGCAATGCCAATTTTGTTTTCGTCAGAGCCATAGACAAACTTCTGCGCTTCGCTGGAAGCGCGCAGGGCATCTCCGCGGCTCATCAAGCGATAGCCACGATACGCTTCGGGCGGGTCGCCCGCCTCTGCGACAGGCTCGAAATCTGTCAGGGTTGCAAAATAATAAATCCCTTCCTCGTCCCTGTCGCCCAGCAGCAGCGCGTATTCGCCAGCGGCATTCTGATAGAGATCCCAGTCATACACCCTGCCATTTTCCAGCAAATACGTCTCTTGCGCCAAACGTTTAATAACCTGCTGTTTTGTTAAGATATTCCCGTCACTATAATTCGTCAGTGATACATATAAGGTGTACACTATCGGGAAAACGACCATCAAACACATCAATGCCAAAGCGGGTGAAATCCAGCGCAGCGGATAAAGATCCGGTCGCAGGTTGATGACATTCACCATCAGCGTAATCAAGCCAACGGTAATCGCCAATTCCCATACCCCATCCGCGGCAAAGGCATAGACAAGATACAAGGCAAAGGCATCTACAATCGCAAGACCCAGATAGACTGCGCCCAGGCGCAAAATGGACAGCGAGCGGAAACCTGTGCCTTTGGTTTTATCTCTCTGAGCAGTTTTCCGAGCAGCTGCTATCATGTTGAGCCTACCTCCAAAAGGCAGCGGCGTCCTTCTCTTTATTCACCAGGAACTTTCGTAGCTGCGGCGTCGGGGAACACCGCACCGGATATTCCCCGACAGCCGTCACAACAAGACAGTCAGCTATTCACCGGTTATCAGGGAGCGAATCTGCTGACCGGCATTGGCATACGCTTCCTCGCCGCCCAGTTCGCCAGTGCGCACCAATTCCATCGCACCCGCCCAGGCAGACCATACTGAAGCCATCTCCGGAATGGCAGGCATCGCCAGCCCCTCGGCGCCAGCAGCCACAAAACCCCTCATAATCTCGTCTTCCAGGCTTTCGCGCACAGCCAGATGCGCTGGCGGGCGCGGGTCAGCGCGGTACATGGATGCCATCGCTTCCTCAGTCGCAAGGTATTCGAAGAGGAACGTTTCCGCCAGAATCTGGTTTTCGCTGAAAGCGCTAATCATAAAGCCGTGCACGCCCAAGAACGGCTTGGCGGAACCGCCCGGCCCAGAGGGCAGGCTGGCGACCTCGAAATTGACGTCCGATTCCAGAATGCGCGGGATGGCCCAGGGTCCGGTGATAATCATGGCAACCTCGCCCGTCTCAAAGAGCGTGTGCATGACTTCATAATCAACACCGCTGGGCATCAATCCGTCCGCCACCAACTCTTCGAGGAAGATGGCAGACGCGATGGCGCCTTCGCTGTCTATGCCAACATCGCTTGGGTCATAGCCTTCATCGGTCAAGCCAAAGACATAACCGCCAAAAGCAGTGACAATCGGGAAGGAATGATAGGGGTCGTTGTCCTGGATGACATAACCATACTGGACTTTGCCCTCTGCCATAAGCTGCTCGCTGATGGCGCGAACCTCGTCCCATGTCGCCGGATTTTCGGGCACCAAATCGACATTGCGGATGAAAGCCACATTTTCAGATGCGTAGGGCAGGCCATACTGTACGCCATCATAGACAAAAGCCTGCAAGGCGGCCGGCAAATAATCATCAGCAATATCGGCAAGGTCGATTTCCGCCAGCAAACCATTCACCGCCAGATTACCCAGCCAGTCATGGGCGCCCACCATCAAATCAGGGCCCTCTCCCGCCGGCCCAGCCGTCTTCATTTGGTCACGCACATCACCAAATCCGACTTCATGCACGATGACCTCGATGCCATAGTCGGCGGTAAATTCCGCACCCAGTTCTTCCAGAAGCGGTGCGCGAGCGCCATCCGCCCAGATGAGCAGCGCATCGTCCTGCGCCGATACGCCCCATACACCAACAGCCATCATCACTGCCATCAATACCGCTAAAACTTTTCCGAGTTTCATAGAGTCTTCCTTACATTGAACATTGAATACGATTGAATACCAAAATCAAGCGCGTTGCCTGATTAGACCTATTGTATCCAAAGAACACGCATAATGCAAATTCACAGCAGGAGTCGGCAGGGCTGCGCCAGGGTTTATTCCCCTGTTTGCTGCGGCGAAATCAAACGCAGATACTCCCAGGTATAGATGCCCGTTTCGTGTCCATCATCCCAGGTCGGCTGGAGCGCATAATTGCCGACTGGACTCAAGCCCGTCATCGCATAAGAGCGGCGGGGGGTCAAGGTCAGGATGTCATCTGGCGCATGCTCCAGCCCCATGTTCTGATGACCGCCGCGACATTCGACGCAAGGGCAAGCCTCGCGCAAGTGAGACAGGGGATAGCGGCTTGCCAGGCCGTCGTCCCAGACAATTTCCAGCTGTCCACGGGTTTTGTCCAGCGTGATGCGGGCGGGTTTGTGATTCATTCCAGCCACTTTCCCTCTTCATCAACTTCAGGCCAAGCGTAGCTCTTTGATCGGACGGCAAGGCGCACCGAAGCCATCGCCATAGCGGCACAGAAAAGGTGCATGAAACTGCAATCGGTCGCCAGGCGATGCCTTGAGCTTGACTTGCACATATTATACCCTCTGTTACAATACGCATATCATTATCCATATTGATTTGACGGGGTCGTGTTCATGCAAATCCGCTCGTTGGCTCTTGGCTTGTTGGTATGTCTCTTTTTTCTGGCAGCCTGTCAAGGACCGCCGCCCCCAACCCAACCCATAATAGTTATCACCAGAATCATAGAGGTCGTCGTCACGGCCACGCCGGCGGATTTCGACAGCCGCACAGTCGCCGCTTCCGTGACCCCTGCCGAAGTCGAGGCCCAAGCAGCGGATACAGCAACAGCCCTGCCCACAGTCACGCCGACCAACAGCCCCCAAGACCCCTTCCCGGATGTGGTAAAAGGGGCGATCTATGTTGCCGAGCAGCGCTTTGAACAGGGCTGGATGTTCTGGCTGCAGCCGGTTGGGCAAATCTGGGTGCTGTCAGTCAATGACGATAACGAACGCACCTGGGCGATATACAGTGATACCTTTGTCGAAGGCGAAGTCGAAATCGACCCGCAAATCGTCCCGCCAGAAGGGATGTTCCAGCCGGTACGGGGTTTCGGCAAGCTCTGGCGCGAGAATCCCGAAGTCCGCGAAGCGCTGGGATGGGCGCTGGATAACGAGCTTGGTCACACGACCCGCTATGAATATCACGCTGGTGGCCGCGTCAACGAAGACAGCGAATATGAACCCGGTCCGGGGCATCATCTGGTCGAAAGCCTGTCTGGAGACACCTTCCGATTCAACGAAGACACGTCCACCTGGCAAATTGTCGAATGAGCCCGCCCGACAGGAGCGGCAAGCTCATTAAAAGAAACAGCCCAGAGGAATAGCTGCCATGGAAAACCTGCGCCGTCGGGAAATAGACTCGCTTGCCACCTTTCAGTTTCAGTTGGCCGCCGATGCACGTTTCAGCCGCACCGATTACAGCGACGACCAAGTTTGGACGCTGAATCTCGGCTCGCGCGGTCAGCCGGCGCTGGCCTTGCAAACTCAATATGGCGGGCGAGCGGGTCTGGCAAGCCTTGCGCCCATGTGGCTGATTGACGGGACTCTGGTTTATGAGCATCAGAGCTATGCCAAACCGCCGCTGATGACTCATTTTGCGCCGTCATATCTGCGCATCGAAGCCGCCATCACCCCCGAACTGGCATTAGTCGCCCAATACTGGGCCATGGAATCGCGGGCTGCTGGCGGCGAATATCGGCTCACCAACCACAGCAACCAGGCCATCCAGCTTCAGCTTGATGTTTTCGGGCATGTCGTCATCAAAGGGCGGCAGCGCAAGCTCAATGTCCTAACTTTCCGCGACGACACCCTGGCACTGCATCTGGGGCAGATTGGGGACATCAATCCGGTCCTCACGCTGGCAGGCGCCGCCCTCGATGTCTACCGCGGCCATATTTCCAGCCCGAAAATTGGCTGCCAGGCAGCGCTTCCGGCCGGCGAAAGCATTCGCATCCCCTTCGCTGTCGCTGGCATGGCTGAAATACGCGATTCGGTGAGCGTCGCCATGAATTGGATGTCGAGGCCCTGGCGACCCTATTTCGAGCAAATCAATCTGGAAGCCGCCGCCCTGCCCAAAATTTTTACTGGCAGCGATGAGTGGGACAAACTGATTGACCTGTCCTATGTACAGTTGATGAACGCCTTTATGAATGCGACCGAATGCCTGCCGCAGCCCTCCTTTGTCGCCAACCGCGCCAGCCACCGCGGCTGGAGCCGGCGCGGCGATGGCAGCGACCATATTCGCGCCTGGGCAGGGCAAGACCCGACCCTCGCCTATTTGACCGCAGCCGCCATCGCCAGCATCGAGGGGAATTTTGCCAAGGGCATTGTGCTCAACTATCTGGCAGGCCAGGATGAATCCGGTTTTGTTGACCGCCAGCCAGGGCTTGGCGGGCAGCGCCAGGGGCTGCTGATGATGCCCCTGCTGGCGCGGCTCGCGTGGATGATTTATCAGCAAACCAAAGACCGACAATTTATCCTGGACATCTTTCCCCGCCTGCTCGCATTTTTCAAGCGCTGGTTCGAGCCGGATATGGATGCAGATGGCGATGGCGTCCCCGAATGGCAGACCGAGCGGCAAATGGGTTATGTTGCCTTCCCGACCTTTGGCAGCGGACAGGCATGGGCGCAGGGCGCCGGCATTCAGCAGATGGAAACACCGGATTTGCTCGCCTATTTAATTTCCGAGGCGGATGCCCTGCATCAAATGGCGCAGCTTCTGGAAGAAACCCTGGCACAGGACGACATAACACAGCAGCTAAAGCAGCTGGAATCGCATCTGGGGGAGTTTTGGGATGGCAGCCGTTATGCCTACCGCGACCGCGATTCGCACTTGAGCGGGGCTGGCACTGAATTGCTTGGCGGGGGGCGCGGCGACGAAATCCACTGGATAAACCAATCGCTCGCGGCGCCCGAACGTGTCCTCATCCGCGTCGTTGGCGGCGTCAGCCAGCGCCCGCGCATCCGACTTAGGCTTCAGGGAAAAGACGAAGCGGGTCATGCCTGCCGGATTGAAGCCGCAGCGGACGATTTTTTCTGGCACAATCGCCAGGGTATCTATGCCACCCGCCAAACGCTCTCACACATCGACTCCATTGAAGTCCGCGGTCTCAGCCGCGTCTATAAAGTTTATGCCCAAACGCCAGACAGCAGCCGCCTCGATGTCAATCATCTGCTGCCGCTGTGGACTGGCAGGCTGCCGACAGACCATGCCCAATCGCTGGCGGCGCTGGCAATGGATGCGAATCATTTTATGCGCCCGAATGGCCTGACTATGATTAGCGCCAGCGACCCCGATTTCGACCCCTCAAACGCCCGCGGGGGCGGCGGAATCTGGATGTATTGGCTGTCCCTGATTGGCGAGGGGCTGGTGAAATCCGGTTTTCGTGCCGAAGCCACACGGTTAATCAAAGCTGTGCTGGAATGCCTGAGCCAAACACTGAAAAAGGACGGGCATTTGTCGCAGTTTTATCACACAGAGACCAGCACAGGTTTCGGGGAAGCTCATCATATCGGCGGCATCGTCCCCCTTTACCTCTTGTCGGAGGTGATGGGCATACGGATTGTTTCGCGCCGCAAAGTCTGGGTCGGCGGCGAATTTACCTGGGAGCAAGACATCAAGGTCGAACAGCATGGTGTCACCGTGACCCGCTCGGCGGAGCATATTCAGGTGGATTTCCCTTCTGGTCACAGCGAAACCCTGGCCGCCGATGTTTCCTGGCAGGCCCTGACAGACCCGATGCCCGGCGAAGACCTCGAAGAAATAGCAGAATTGCCGTCATTGCCAGCCGTGCAAGATGCCGATTCAGCGAAGCGGGTCGTCATTGAAGTTGAAGGGGATGCGGAAGCCGCGCAAGAACCAGAAGAGCCGCAAACCGACCTTCCAGCCGGCGATGACCGCGCCCCGTCCGACTAGGCAGCCCTCACCGCTTTGACACCCGCAGAGGCTTTTTGCGTATAGCTTTTCAAGCGCTGCGTCAGGCGATATGGCCGGCTATGGACAAGCCGACAGAAATGAGAAAACGTGATTGAGATACGCCGCAGATCCCCTTCGGAAACTGATGTTCGGGAAATCCCGAATGCGACGGTGCCATGGCGCCGCATGATTGGCTACCTGTCGCCCTACAAACTTCGATTGCTGCTGGCAGTGGTCGGCTTAATTTTTTCGGCTGGCTTGAGCCTGGTCTTTCCGGCAGTAATTCGGAATGTTGTCGATTCCGTATTCACCGATGCCGACCTCCAGCTGCTTGATACCATTACACTCGTGCTTTTGCTGGTCTTCGTTTTTCGTTCACTGGCGACATTTGTGCAAAATTACAATTTGAACTTTGTCGGCGAGAAAATCGTCGTTGATATTCGTCAGCAGCTTTATGCTCATCTGCAATCGCTTTCCATCCGATTTTATACTGACCGCCGCGTGGGCGAACTCATCAGCCGCATCTCCTCGGATGTGACCGTCATGCGCACAGTCTTAACTGGCAATGTCAGCACCCTGCTTCAGCAATCCCTGACGCTGCTCGGCTCGGTGGCGATTATGTTCTGGCTCAACTGGCGTCTGACAATGTTTATCATTGTCCTGATGCCGGTCATCGTCATCGTCGGTTTCATTTTTGGGACTTACATCCGCCGCATCAGCACCCAGGTGCAGGACGAAATTGCCGGCGCGACCGTGGTCGCTGAAGAGGTCTTCCAGAACATCCGCGAAGTTAAGAGCTTTGTCAGGGAATCTTACGAAATCAAACGTTACAACAGCGCCATCCATATCGCCTTTCGGGCGGCCGTCCGCCTGCTCACGGTACGCTCGGTTTTCGGCCCGATGATTGGATTCTTCGCCTTCGCTGGCTTGTCCTTGATTCTTTGGTTTGGCGGACGTGAAGTGCTTGATGAGCGGCTCAGCACGGGTGAGTTGATTGCCTTCCTGATTTATGGCTTGACCGTTGCCGGCAGTTTCGCCGGATTAATCAGCCTGTATTCGCAATTTCAGGAGGCGCTGGGCGCAACCAAACGAGTCTTTCAGATTCTGGATGCCAAGCCACAGATTCAAGACCACCCGTCTGCCCTGGACTTGGGGGCCGTCAAGGGAGCCATCTCGCTGCATCAGGTCAATTTTGCCTATGAAGACAGCCATGTGGTATTGCGCGACATCAATCTTCAGATTAGCGAAGGCGAAATCATTGCGCTGGTTGGTCCCAGCGGCGCCGGGAAGAGTACGCTCTTCAATCTGATTCCACGCTTCTATGACCCGGATTCCGGCACGATTTGCGTAGATGGATATGATATTCGTCAGGTCACCCAAAGCAGCCTGCGACAGCAGATTGGCATTGTTCCCCAGGAGACTCTGCTCTTCGGCGGCAGCATCCGCGACAATATCCTCTACGGCAAACTGGATGCCAGCGAGGACGAACTGATTGCGGCCGCCATATCAGCCAATGCCCACGGCTTCATCAGCGAATTGCCGCAGGGTTACGACACCATTGTCGGCGAGCGCGGCACCAAGCTCAGCGGCGGTCAGCGTCAGCGCGTCGCCATTGCCCGCGCCATCCTGAAGAACCCGTCCATCCTGCTATTGGACGAAGCGACATCCAGCCTTGACAATGAGAGCGAGAAGCTGGTTCAAGAGGCGCTGGGCAATCTGATGCAAGACCGCACCACCCTGATTATCGCCCATCGGCTAAGCACTGTTCGCATCGCCCATCGCATTGCAGTGCTGGATAAAGGCGCCATCATTGAGCTAGGCACGCACGATGCCTTGATGGCACAGCAAGGTCTGTATGCCAAGCTGTATGATATGCAGTTCCGCGAGACTGACCTGTTTGTTCGCGGCTAGGGGTCTGACTTGGCTGCGCTGGCAATCCTAGGGGGCATCCTTGCCCTCATCGGTTTCCTCATCTGGTGGCTGGTCTTCGAGACTGAAGGCGTCTATCTGGGCCGGCGGGTCGTCGTCTGGCTGTATGATCTCTATGCCCAACGTTACGATGGCATCAAGCAGTTCGATGAACGCGCTGATTTCCTGCTGCTGTCCGAACCCATCATGTATCGCATCCAGCCCCTCCGCGCCCCGCTCATGCTCGATGTCGCCACCGGGACAGCGCGGCTGCCCATTATGATGGCGCATAACCCCGCATTTGAGGGGCAGGTCATCGGGCTGGATTTAAGCCGAAAAATGCTGGATGTCGCCGCGCAGAAGGTGGCGGTGCTGCATTTTGAGCCATTCATCACCCTGCTTCACCACAATGCACAGGATATGCCCTTTGAGGACAATCGTTTTGATGTTGTCACTTGCCTGGAGGCATTGGAATTCATGCCCGACCCCAAAGCCGCGCTGGCTGAAATGATACGGGTGCTTCGTCCGGGCGGCCTGCTGCTGACAACCATTCGCATCGACACGCGCTGGATGCCCAACCGCACCTGGAGCGAAGCGCAGATGCGGGCGAATCTGGAAGCCTGTGGCATGGATGCCATCGAGTTTGAGATTTGGCAGGAGGATTACAGCAAGGTCTGGGCGGTCAAGGCAGGATAATCAGCAGTAAATCACCATTAAACATCGCTGGCAAGTTTGCTAGAATCCAAAGTCGCTTGAACTGCCCGACAACGGAGAGATGCCAGCCTTGAGACAGATTGATAAAGAACTCGGACAGCTTATTCATCAGGCAATCCAAGCAGCCCAGGCGGCTGGGGAACTGCCCGAATTCGAGATTCCCGCTATCCCGGTCACCCGTCCCAAACGCGAAGGGCAAGGCGATTTGGCTTACCCGGCGATGGGACTGGCGAAACTGGCGCGCAAAAAGCCGCTCGATATTGCCCATGTCATTAAGGCGTATCTGCCCAATGCCTCTTTTCTTGACAAAATCGAGCTTGCGCCGCCCGGATTTATCAACTTCTCCTTGTCTGACGATTTTCTGAAACAGCAGGTCGAGACCATCATTCAGGAAGCTGAAGGCTGTTTCCAACTGGACATCGGCGCTGGCAAAACCGCTCAAGTTGAATTTGTCAGCGCCAATCCCAGCGGCCCCATCACCATCGGTCATACCCGCAATGCTGTGGTTGGCGATGCGATGGCGCGGCTGCTGGCGGCGGCGGGTTACGAGGTTCAGCGCGAGTATTATTACAACAATGCCGGCAATCAGATGATGACCCTCGGCAAGAGCCTGATGCTGAGATGCTGGCAGCAACTGGGCGAAGCGCCTGATTTTCCGGCCGATTATTATCAGGGCGATTACCTGATTGATATTGCCAAAGAACTTGTTGCTGCGCACGGAGATTGCCTGAAAGATAAAAGCTGGACGTATTTCAAAAAAATTGCCGAAGCCCGTATGTTCGATTGGATCAAGCGATCCCTGGCTGCCATCGACATCCGACACGATGCTTTTTTTAATGAGACCTCCCTGTTTGAATCGGAGCAGATTTGGGAAGTCTTGGACATCATGCGGGCAAACGGCTATATTTATGAATCCGCCCATTGGGAAGGCGCCAGCGAGGAAGAAATCGCGGAGGTGACTGCCAAGGGCTATCAGCCAGCAACCTGGTTCAGAAGCTCCAAATTAGGTGATGAAAAAGACCGCGTCATGGTCAAGAGCGATGGCACACCGACTTATACCCTGCCCGACATCGCTTATCATCGTGACAAGTTAGAGCGCCAGTTTAACATCGCTGTCAATGTCCTGGGAGCTGACCATTTTTCACAGGCGGCTGTGGTTCGGCATGGCGTCCGCGCCCTGGATATGAACCCGGAGTCGATTCATGTCATCTTTATCCAGATGGTTCGCGCCGTCCGCTGGAATCAGGAAACTGGCGAATACGAAACCTTGAAACAATCCAAACGGGCCGGCAATTTTGATACCCTTGACGAACTGGTCGAGATGACCAGTGCCGATGCCGTTCGCTATCACATGCTGGCACGCAGCCCCAATTCGCAGCTTGATTTTGATGTCGATGCGGTGGTCAGGCAATCCAACGAGAATCCGGTCTACTACATTCAGAATGCCCATGTGCGCTGCGCGGGCATCCTGCGCGAGGCCGAAGAGCGCGGACTGAACGATGAGGATGCCGATTTGAGCCTGCTGGGCGCGGCAGAGCGCGAGTTTATCCGTCAGGCATCGGGCGTCCTCAATGTCATTGAGCAGGCGGTAACTGCTTACGAACCCCACAAAATCGCATTCTTCGCGCATGACCTGGCTGGTGTCTTTCATCCCATTTATGACCAGGTGCGGGTGCTGCACAGCGAAGTGCCGCGCGATGTTGCCAAAGCGCGGCTGCGCTTTTATCGGGCCGCCGGGATTGTCTTTCATCGTTTGCTGCGGCTGATGGGGATGTCCGCACCCGAACGCATGTAATCGAAACGGGAAGGAAAAATGGGACTCAAACCCGACCACTGGATTAAAAAAATGGCCAGCGAATATGGCATGATTGAGCCCTTTGTCGCTCGACAGGTGCGACAGGGCGCCATCAGTTATGGCGTATCCTCTTATGGTTATGATTTGCGCGTCTCGGACGAATTCAAGATATTCACCAACGTCCGTTCCGCCATGGTCGACCCGAAGAACTTTGACGCGAATTCTTTCGTTGATTTTCAAGGGGATGTCTGCATCATCCCGCCCAATTCTTTTGTCTTGGGGCGTTCGGTCGAGTATTTTCGCATTCCCCGCAGCGTCTTGACCATCTGCCTGGGCAAATCAACCTATGCTCGCTGTGGGCTGATTGTCAATGTCACCCCCTTTGAACCGGAATGGGAGGGCTTTGTCACGCTCGAAATCAGCAATACGACCCCTCTGCCCGCCAAAGTCTATGCCAACGAAGGGCTGGCGCAGGTGCTGTTCTTCGAGGCGGACGAAAGCTGCGAACAATCTTATGCCGATAAAAAAGGCAAATATCAGGGTCAGAAGGGTGTCACCCCGCCGCGCATGTAGCCAAGCTGCCCCGAATTTAGGTCTTGACTCGTTCTGGCAGATTTCGATATAATTTTGGTGCTGGGGGCGATTAGCTCAATTGGTTAGAGCGTCCGGTTTACACCCGGGAGGTTATAAGTTCGAGTCTTATATCGCCCACATTCAAAGATTTAAGCAGCAGGTGGCAGCAGCGCCTGCTTTTGTTTTGCGCCCCGCTTGCGAATCGCAGTCATACTTGACACTTTTTTGTTAATTGTCTACAATATGACAAAATTTATCGCGTGAAAATGTCTCAAGATGTCTCCAGCACATAAAAATATCCTTGAAGTGCGCAACCTGCGAACTTACTTTGCCCTTGAAGAAGGCACCCTCAAGGCGGTTGACGGGGTTGATTTCACGATTGGCGCTCATCAGACAGTCGGCATCATTGGCGAATCTGGCTCTGGCAAGAGCGTGACCGCCCAATCCATATTGCAGATTGTCCCACCTCCTGGTTCTATCGAATCGGGCGAGATTCTCCTGAATCAAAGTGATGGCAGGACGGTTGACCTGAACAAGCTGGATCCCCGCAGCAAGGAAATCCGCGCCATCCGCGGCAAAGAGATTTCGATGGTCTTCCAGGAGCCGATGACCAGCCTGTCGCCGGTCCACACCATCGGCTCGCAGATTGTCGAAGCGATTTTGCTGCACATTACCCGTAACAAGCGGCAGGCAAAAGAACTGGCGCTGGATATGATTAACCGCGTCGGGATTTCCAACCCAAGGCAGCGCTTCAGCGAATATCCGCATCAATTATCCGGCGGCATGCGACAGCGAGCGATGATTGCTATGGCGCTCTCTTGCAGTCCTTCGCTCTTGATTGCGGACGAACCGACGACGGCGCTGGATGTGACCGTCCAGGCGCAGATTCTGGAATTGATGAAAGAGCTTCAAGAGCAATTTGGCATGGCCATCATGTACATCACGCACGACCTGGGGGTCATCGCTGAAATCGCGGATGAGGTGAATGTCATGTATTTGGGGCGCGTCGTCGAACGGGCATCCACGATTGAATTGTTCAAGAACCCGCTGCATCCCTACACCCAGCGCCTGCTCAAATCCATTCCACGGCTGGGCAGCCGCGGGCGCGGGCGCCTGGATGCCATTCGCGGCAACGTTCCTGTCCCCCTTAATCCGCCACAGCAATGCGGCTTTGCATCGCGCTGCGATGCGTTCATCGCCGGCAAATGCGATGCTGCCGTGCCTGCTTTGGTCAATATGGGCAATGAACATTATCTGCGCTGTTATTTGCATAGCGAAGAAAGTGAGCCGGCCTATGCTTGAGCCGCAAAATACGGCTGACGGCAAGCAAATTGGAGACATTCTGCTTGAAGTCTGCAACCTCAAGAAGCACTTTCCCATCGAAAAGGGATTCTTCAAAACCATCCAGGGGCATGTCAAGGCGGTGGATGGCGTCAGTTTTTATATTCGTGAGGGCGAGACCTTTGGCTTGGTCGGTGAATCGGGCAGTGGCAAGACGACCCTGGGGCGCTGCATTGTCCGTGGCATTGCCCCCACCGATGGCCAAATTTTTTTCCGCCTGCCCGATGGCAGCGAGGTCGATCTCGCCAGCATCGACAAGCGCGGCCTGCGAGATGTTCGCCGGCATTTTCACATGATTTTCCAAGACCCCTATGCCTCGCTTGACCCCCGAATGACAGTCCTGGACATCATCGCCGAACCGATTCGGAATAACAAAATCCTCTCTGGCTCGCGCGAAATTCAGGAGCGGGTCATGGAGTTGATGGATGTGGTCGGTTTGGAGATACGGCATCTCAATCGCTATCCGCATGCTTTCTCCGGCGGCCAGCGTCAGCGCATCGGGATTGCGCGGTCACTCGCGCCCAATCCGCGCCTTATCGTCTGTGATGAAGCGGTATCGGCGCTGGATGTTTCGATTCAGGCACAGATTCTGAACCTGCTCGAAGATTTGCAGGAAGAATACAACCTCACCTTTCTGTTTATTGCCCATGACCTGTCCGTTGTCGAACACATCTCGGACCGCGTCGGGGTGATGTATGTCGGGCAGCTGGTCGAAATGGCAAGCACCGAAGCCCTGTTCACAGGCCCGAAACATCCCTACACCGAGGCTCTGCTGTCGGCTGTGCCCACGACCGACCCCGAAATTAAAATGGATCGGATTATTTTGCCGGGCGAAGTCGCCAACCCGGCCGCCCCGCCCTCCGGCTGTTACTTTCATCCCCGATGCCGATATGCCCAGGAGATTTGCGCGACCGACAAGCCACCATGGACTGAAGTCCAGCCCGGACATTATGCCGCCTGCCACTTTGCCGATGAACTCGGTTTGCGCGGAGTCGAATAAAACCGCTTATGGATTTGCTGCTCGCCTTCATCCTGGCATCCATCATTGCCGCTGTCCTGGTCGCCCGTGTGATTATTTGGTCAAGCCATCGCGCCTCTTCAGCAGCCATCACGCGCTATTTCAAGGCGGCAGAATATATCCTGGAACATCATCAGCCGCCGCCGGAATGGTATGCCGTTCCCCGACGAAAAAGGCTGCTCGGTCAATCGTCCCGCCAGGTCACGGACGCGGACATCATGGCAGCGCTTGATGACCTTATCCGCTTTTTCGAGCGCAGCACCTTCTTTGAAGATGAATGGACGCGCCAGCAGCTTCTCGACCAACTGAACAAAGAGCGCGAAAATTGGCAAGTTTCTCACGGATAGCTGACGGTCATTCCAGTTGAAGAACCGCCCACATCCCCAACTCCGGAATCGTGACCGAAGTGCCGGCATCGGTGACACGGCAATCTACCTCAATCGGAGCGTGAGCGGGCGAATAGAGCCTCGCCGCTGAAAAGGTTCGCCCTAACATACCTTCAGCGACGGACACTGTGACATTCTTCAAAGCTGCATAGCGGTCACTTTCAGGGTCGTAGCTGCTGTTTAACAGATGGCAAATCAGGGGCGCATTCGGCTTGTGCCGCGGCAAAACTGTGATATTCTCCGCCCCCTCTATCTGAATATCCTCACCAACCTTCTCCAGCAGGTCAGCCGCATTCGTCCATGTCACCAATCGCCGCGCATCAGACCGCAGCTTTGCCTCTTGTTCTGCGGTCAAGTGCGAGGGTTCAAAGCGCACCACTGCCCGATAAGCTGACAAATCTGCCGTCAGCAAATCGTCTTGCAGCCATTCATCGCCAGCGATGATTAAACGATAAGGCAGGTTGGCTTTGGCGAGCGCCATGCTGGCTGTGACTAAATCTGTCTTGGGCGCAGTCCGATTCTGCCCGCCAAGATGACCGCCGCGCAACTGGTCGCCAAGATATTGCCGTACCGCCTGATTGCTGAATATCAGCGCCACGGATGCCACAGATTCATAATCATCAAACAGTTCGGGATAATCGCGCACAAAATGATACAGGGGCTCATAATCGCCCGCTTTGCTATGATACCATCTGTCAGGCTCGCCGGCGAAACGCAGCGTCCACATCTTGACCGGCACCATAAACACATGTCCAAAGGCATAAGCCTGGGCAATCCACAGGCGAATATGCCCCGGACGGTCGTTGATGCGACAAGGTTCAAAGGCACGCGGAACTCCTGTAATGGCAACCAAACGATGGAGCGCATCCGCCAATTTGAAGGTGTAAATCGGTTCAGTAGGGAAAATTTCGATTTCGGGCGCTTGATATTCCATCTCGTTGGTATAGAAATCATGGGCATCGGCCGCATACATGAACTCTGCCCAATAATAGGGCGAGTTGGAACTCATGGGAACACAGTCGCCGAATTCTTGTGCATAACGTTTGAATTCGCGGAACAGCCCGTTGATTTCCCCCCACTGATAATCAAAGTATTCTTTGGCGAGCGGAATCACTGGCGGAAAGGCAAGTATCCGAGCGCGATACTGTTGGTCGGTAATGCCGCCTGCCAGCAGAAATTGGCGGTAGTCAAAGGATGCCAGGTCATCAATCGCATGGAATCGCAAATCTTCCTCGCGCAGATGCGCTTGCAGATACTCGCGAAAGCCAGCGAGACAATGCTCACAGAAGCAGCCGCCATAACGGGCATTCAGCGCCCCAATCGTGGGGATTGCCGAGTCAATCATTAACCAGTCACTGCCAGCCTGCATGACCCGCCGAAGCTGGTAGAACAGATAATGACGATAGCCGGGGGCGTTGGTGCAATAGTGATAGGCTGGGTGGCCTTTATAGCGATGCACCCACCAGGTGACCGCCGGTTGGTTATTCAGGTCCCGCACTGTCGATTCCATAAAATTGGAATCGTAATCCATCATACCCATCCAATCGGCATCCAATTCAACGCGCCCTTGAAACTTGGCATGGCAGCGATGCGCTTCATCGACATCGCGCATCATCTCTTCATCGGGCGGCAAGCCGCGGCGGTCTGGCTCGGGCAAGAAACCCCAGGCAAGCGCGGTTGCCCGGTAACGCCGATAATCCTCCATGCTGCAAGGGCGCGTAATCAGCACATCTGAACGTTTGAGTGTCATGGAACTCCCTCATAATCGGCAAAAGTAAGTATAATATGCTCCCAATTCGCGCTGACCAGCGCCATCAGCCAGCCGCGTCTGCACGGCGCATTTTCCCGCCGGCAGTTCCAGCCGGAACGCCGCCAGAGCATCTCCCTCGCGGATTGCCTGCGTGCAGCGTTCGCTTCCGATTTTGAGTTCGGCGCTGACGAGACCCATAGGCAGATTCGCCCCGCGCGGATAAGACCGAAGCTCGATGACATACAAACCGGCTTGAACCACATCAATCATCCAGAAGCCGTTGGCATCATAAGCAGGGTCGCCAATCCAGGCTTGCCGCCAAGGCACGCTGCCCTGAGTCGGATGCCAATCCCGCGCCGACAGCAAGCTCGGATTTTCCTGCTCTGTTCCGACGGGTATATGGATATATTCCGCGAATATGTTTTGCAGCCCAGCCCACCAGGACTCATATTCTCGCCGCAAAGCCGCCACAACCTGCGGAAAATCCGGCGAGACATCCCATTGCTGCCCTCTGTCCTCCTGCATATCATACAATTCTTCGCCATTCACCAGACGCCAGCGCCCGCGCATCACCACGCAGTGATGCCATTTCTGCGGCTGGTCGGGCTGAAGATGCACAAATACCGAGCGCTCTGGCAGAGCAGCGCTTTCATCCTGTAAATGCGCCGCCAGACTCAAGCCGTCAAAATCAGGCGCCGCGCCAGGCTTCAAGCGACACAAATCCATCAAGGTAGGTAAAATATCAATATGCGCCGTCAGCGCGACAACCTTTTTCGCGGCGGGCAGGGTGTTGTGCCAGCGCAAGAAAAAATTGACCTGATGGCCGCCATCATAAACCGAACCCTTCTTGCCGCGCAAACCGGCATTGTATCCCTCGCCACTGGCGGGGTCAAAACCGGCGGCCGTCCCATGGTCGGAGGTAAAAATGACGATGGTATTCTCATCAAGGTCGAGTTCCTTCAGCCGCCGAAACAAGCGTCCCATATTTTCGTCGAAGTTGGCAATCATGCCATAGAAATTCGCTCGGTCTGCGGCCATGCCCTGCGCTTTGTACGGCGCAGCGTACTGCTCTGGCACAACAAAGGGGGCGTGCATGGCATTCGTGGCCAGATAAACAAAGAAGGGCTGGCGCTGGTTGGCCTCGATGAAGTTGAGCGCCGCCTGAAAGAAAACATCGGTGCAGTAGCCCGTGCATGGTTTCGCCCTGCCATGATGAAAATAGCTGTCATCCATATAGCTGTTTCCCCAATAATCGGGCAGTTCGCCAACTCCCCCGCCGCGATGACAGAGAACTTCGTCAAAGCCGCGATACTGCGGGGCAAAGGGAACATTGTCCCCCAGATGCCACTTGCCAAACATCCCGGTGCGATAGCCGTTATCAGAAAAAATATCAGCCATGGTGATGGCTTCGGGATGCAGGAGATGACGTCCATGAATCACATGCCAGACCCCATTGCGGCTGGCGTATTGACCGGTCAGCAAGGCAGCCCGCGATGGCGAACACAGGGGATCGTGGTGGTGGTTGTCCAGTTGAACGCTTTCACGCGCCATCTGGTCGAGGTGGGGTGTCTTCAGCACCGGATTGCCATGACAGGCAACATCGCCATAACCTTGGTCGTCGGTGATGACAAAGATGACATTGGGATGCTGTAGCATTCGATGCCCCTGATGCTGAGCAGGATTTACACGAATCCTCTTGGTTTGCTGTCACGTTCCCAGCGGACAATAAAATCCCAGGGCTCCCCGATGGCTGTCAGCCCCAAGGGGTCGCGTCCCTGCAAAATAAGATGCGAACTGTAGGTGGTCACATGGCTCAAGCCCCAACTCAAACCGGCCAAGGGCTCTGTGTTGGAGGTTTCATCGATGCGGCAGGCGCCGGCGGCTTGGGGCGGCGCGATGACTGATGATTTCATCTCAAAGTTGATGCCATCGGCGGCAAATTGGATGGTGTTCTTCTCCGGTCCGCAGCGAGTCAATAATCCACCGACGCCGCCCGCATAATTCCAGACCATCACTTCGTGTCCACTGTTGGAAATCGGGTTGGACGGGGATTTGGTATATGGGCCTAGCGGGTTATCGGCAATCGCAACCCCCCATTTGGATTCTATATTGCTAAAGCCGATGCCTTCACCCTTGTAATACAGCCAATACCTGTTTTCCCGAAACAAGAGCGCCGGGTCATGCACGCGCAAGCTGTCCCATGTTCCCTTGACTGCTGCCTGTTCCGGATAGGCACGTTCGTCCACTTCCCCCGATTCATCCGGCTCGACAATCGGCGCCGCGCCTTTCGTCCAGGGGCCTTCGGGCACATCCGACCAGGCAATCGCAATCGATTCGGGCGTGCAGCGATAGCTCGGTGAGGTCGTTACCTGATAGACCAGATAATAGCGCCCCTCATGTGCCAGCACATCGGGTGTGAAGACACTGCGTTCGTCATAACTGCCTTTCAGACCGCGCTCAACGGCGGGACCCTGCTCTTCCCAGACATAACCATCTTTTGAGGTGGCATACCAGACATCCGCCAAATCCCAGGGCACCGCCGGGATGGTGTCCGTTGCCTCTGCATGACCCACAGGCGGACAGGGCGGCGCGGCGCGGGTGTACCAGACATAATAGGCATCATCGACCTGAATGATGCAGCTGGGGTCGCGGCGGACGATGCCCTTTTCATAACCCAAGCCCTGCACCTTGCTGTATTTGAACTTGGCAAACCAGGGATTTTCCTTGTCCGGTCGTTCAAACCGTTGCATCGCGGCACTCTGAGTCATAGCAATTATCCTTTGTCAAGCGCATGGTGGCATGACCGCGGAGCCACGCCACAATGCCATATCTGTTTAAGTGGTCGGTTTGGCTGCCGCCCGTCAATCAGCAGTTGCGAAGTACCACTGTTCGGGCATGAACATAACCCACTGACGGTAGCTGAAACTCCAAAACCCTTCGGTATCGTTGGGCGGCGTATTCCGCAGCGCATTCTTGAAGAGTAGCGGCTGCGGCGGCCGCTGCACTGTGCCGATTTGATACAGACCGCGGAAGGTCATATCATGGAATCGCCTGCCAATCGCAAGGTATGATTCCGAGCCATAAGGCTGTTGCAGCCAAAGTTCGCTGACTTCCCATAACTCTTTGATGTCATCGGGTGGCTCCATGCCTCTTTCACCGCCGCTGTTCAGCCAATCGAACCATTCCTTGGAGCCAGCGCGAGCGCCCCAGTTCGGGCGGATGTTCGCAATCGCGCCGGAAAACTCCCCGATATCCACAATGTCCAAACC
>DAOUKA010000222.1:0-2651 GCA_034421915.1 Anaerolineae bacterium | reverse complement strand
GGAAGCCGCCCGCCGCTACCGGCCCTATAACCTGACCGAAGCCGAAGAGCGAATCATCATCGAAAAAGACGTCACCGGCAGCCAAGCCTGGACGCGGTTTTTCACGCAGCTGACCAGCGCCTTCACCCTCGACTGGCTGGGCGAGGAAGTCAATATGACGTTCGTACTCAACAAACTGCACCATGCCGACCGCGATGTGCGCGAAATGGCCTGGCGCAAGCTGACCGATAAACTCGAAGAAAAGTCGATGGAACTGACCTTTATCTTCAATGCCTTGATCTTGGACAAGGCCAACAGCGACCGCCGCCGCGGCTATCCAGCCTGGGTCTCCTCGCGCAACCTCAGCAATAAAGTCAGCGACGAAGTGGTCACTGCCCTCATCGACACGGTGACGGACAATTATTCCCTGGTGGCCCGCCAGTATCGCCTCAAGAAAGCCCTGCTGGCTTATGACGAACTCTACGATTATGACCGCTATGCCCCGCTCCAGCTTCAGGAAAGCGAAGCATTCTATCGCTGGGACGAAGCCAAGTCGATTGTCTTGCAGGCATTTAACGGCTTCAGCCCCAAAATGAAAGCCGTGGCGCAGGAATTTTTCGACGGCAACTGGATTCATGCCCCCATCGCGCCAGGCAAACGCGGCGGCGCCTTTGCCAGCCCGACAGTCGCTTCCGCCAACCCCTATGTCTTTCTGAATTATATGGGCGATGCCCGCGCCGTGACGACCCTCGCCCATGAATTGGGGCATGGCATCCACATGGTGCTCTCCGGCCGTGAAAGCGGCCTCTTCGCGCTCTACACGCCGCTGACCACAGCCGAAATGGCATCCACCTTTGCCGAAATGCTTGTCTTTCAAGACCTCATGGCCGCCGAAGACGACCGCGAAGTGCGGCTTTCGATGCTCGTCGAGAAAATCGAAGACACCTTCGCCACTGTCTTTCGGCAAATCTCGATGAACCGCTTCGAAGACAAGATGCACCGCGCCCGCCGCAGCCAAGGCGAATTAACCACCGAAGATTTTAACCGCCTCTGGCTCGAAACCCAGCGCGATATGTTCCAGGACAGCGTCACCATCACCGAGGAATATGGCTATTGGTGGAGTTATGTACCGCATTTCCTGCACACGCCCGGTTATGTCTATGCCTATTCCTTTGGCGAATTGCTGGTGCTGGCGCTCTATCGGCTCTATCAGGAAGAGGGCGAGGCCTTTGTCCCCAAATATCTTGACCTGCTGGCCGCCGGCGATTCCGATGATCCCGACCGACTGCTAGCGAAAGTGGGCGTGAACATCAACGACCCCGGCTTCTGGCAAAAGGGCATCGACGTGATTGAGGGCTGGGTGGCGCAGGCCGAATCACTGGCGCAGGAACTCTATCCCGACAAATTCGCCTAGAGACATCATGGGACAGCACATCAGCCTGAAACAGGCAATCCGACAGCGGCGGCGGCTGCGCCAAGCGGGCAAGACCCTCGTCTTTACCAACGGGCATTTTGATTTGCTGCATGTCGGCCATCTCGATTATCTGGAGAAGGCGCGCGCTTTGGGCGATGCGCTCTTTCTCGGCTTGAACGGGGATGCCTCATCCGCCCGGCTCAAAGGTGCCGGGCGCCCGATTGTACCCGCCAGCGAACGGGCGCGGCTGCTGGCGGCGCTGCTCCCGATTACGGCTGTCATCACCTTTGAAGACGATACCGCCGCCGCCCTGCTCCGTGCGCTCGAACCCGAGATTTATGTCAAAGGGGGGGATTATGCCCGCAAGCCCCTGCCCGAAGCCCCAGCCGTCGCCGCCTACGGCGGGCGCATCGAGTTGATTGACTGCCTGCCAGGCCACAGCACAACCGCGCTCATCCAGCGCATCCGCGCCTTGCCGCCCGTGCAGGTGAATCAGGTCAGGCGGTTGTAGAACTCAACCACCATCTGAATATCCACCGGCGTCTGCACCTCGCCCTCTTCTGGCAGGCGGTCAAACGTAACGCGGCAGTTTTCCTTGTCCACAATCAGATAAGGCGGAAAATAAGCCGACTGCTGAATCCATTCCTGAATATGCACGTTCTTTTTCATCTTGTCGGTCGCTTCGATGACATCGCCCGGCATAACCTGATACGAAGGCAAATCCAGCCGCCGTCCGTTGACCTTGATGTGACCATGCCCGACAACCTGACGCGCCGCCCAAATCGTCGCCCCCAGGCCCGATTTATAGACAACGTTGTCCAGGCGGCGTTCCAGCAGAGTTAAGAGGTTGTTGCCAGTCGGTCCCGCCATCAGAGCGGCTTTCTTGTAATAATTCCGCAGCTGACGTTCACGCACATTATAGATGAATGCCAGTTTTTGTTTCTCATCCAGCTGAAGCGCATAGTTGCTGCGCCGCCCAGAGCGAAACGATTTGTCGCGCCCGTGTTCTCCTGGAGGATAAGCGCGTTCCTCCAAAATGCGCGAGTATTTGGGGCGCGGCACCAGCAGCTCCCCGAAGCGCCGCTGTGGTTTTGCTTTTGGTCCATGATACGAAGCCATAAATAACCAACTCTCTTTCATTCGGGACATCGATGCCCCAACCCTGTCTTGATGAACCCCTGCCCGTGCCGGCGGCTGCGCGGATAGAAATCGGCTGATTATACTAACCGATTTTGCCCGTATTGCTAGGGTGAGTTTC
>DAOUKA010000221.1:0-2913 GCA_034421915.1 Anaerolineae bacterium | reverse complement strand
ATCCAGGATCAATTCCCGCCCGGCCCCGAACAGGGCTTTGTTCAGACCCTTGCCATTGACAGCTGGACGGGCTTGCGGGCGAACGACTTTTGTGATGACCATGTTATCGAGCAGACCTTTGCCGCGCTTGATGACCTTTCGGCTGTCGATTGGCTGAATACAACACCCGAAGGGCAGGACTATGCCGAATCAATGGGTTTCTCGCTGCCGGTATCGCCGCCGCCAGAAGGTTTTTGCGCCCAAGGGCAGCGGCTGCCCGTGGTCACCATCAGTTCCCCGAATGAGGGCGCTGTGGTGCGTGGCGCTGTCGAGATTCGCGGACAGGTGCAGGCGTCGGATTTCTCCCATTATGAATTGCTGTATGCCAGCGCCGAGCAAGCCGATTCCTTCTTTCCGATTAGCGCCGCCCTGATTGAAATCCCGCAGCATGGCGGTCTCCTGGGGACTTGGGATACCTTATCGGCTCAAATCCCGACCGGCAGTTACACCCTGCGCCTGCTGGCGACTTCGTCAACGGGTGGCTCTATCAAGCACGACCTGCATATCTTTGTGGATAATCCGACGCCAGTCGCCACGCCAGGCCCGATTTTTATGCCGACGGTTGTTTCCACGTCATCCGGCTAGTCAGGCGCGGCTTTCATTTATCCGATATGCCAAGCGGCTGCCTGCCCGATATTTTCTGCTACAATATCCCCGTCAGCGCAGAATCGGAAGGACACAGATATGCGGCAGCACCCTCTGCTGGAAGGCATGAATCCACAACAGGCAGAAGCTATCACCGCTGGCGCGGGTCCGGTATTGGTCCTGGCGGGCCCTGGCAGCGGGAAGACCCGTGTCCTGACGCGCCGCATCGCTTATCTGATACATGAGCAGGACGTGCCGCATCATCGCATCATGGCAGTGACCTTCACCAACAAGGCGGCTGGCGAGATGCGTTCACGCATCGAAAAATTGTTGGGCGACCGCTTGCGCGGGCTGCAAATCGGTACGTTCCACGCCATCTGCGCCCGCTTCCTGCGGATGGAGGCGGAAAGCATCGACTATAAGCAGGATTATGTCATTTATGACCGCGATGACCAGTATGTTCTCGTCAGACAGGTGATGAATCGCCTTGATCTTGACCCCAAACGGTATAATCCGCGTGCGATTTTGGCAAGAATTTCCAGCGCCAAGAGCGAAATGATTTTGCCGCAGGATTTCCAGTCGCTGGATTATTTCAGCGAGATTGCCAAGCAAGTATATGGCCCGTACCAAAAGTCCCTGCGCGATGCCAATGCGATGGATTTTGATGATTTGCTGCTTAATATGGTCTTGCTGCTGCGTGATAATGAGGTTCTGCGGGAGAGGTATCAAAGCCGCTTTGAATATGTGCTGGTCGATGAATTTCAGGATACCAACAAGGTACAGTATGAACTGGTCAAATATCTCGCTGCCCCGCAAAATAATGTTTTTGTTGTTGGCGATGAAGACCAGGCGATTTATGCTTTTCGCGGTGCGAATTATCGCAATGTCTTGCGCTATCGTGACGATTATCCCGCGCCGACTGTTATCCTGCTGGAGCAGAATTATCGCAGCACCCAAAACATCCTCGATGCCGCCCGCGCTGTGATTGACCATAATCGCAACCGCACCCCCAAAGCGCTGCATACGGATAAGGGGCGGGGCGAACCCATCTATATCCACGAAGCCTATAACGAACGTTATGAGGCGGAATACGTGCTGGAGCAGATTCATCAACTGCGCCGGCGACAGGGCTGCGATTACAGGGATTTTGCCGTGATGTACCGCACCAATGCCCAATCACGCGCGATGGAACAGGCTTTTGTGAATGAGGGGGTGCCCTATGTGCTGGTGGGCGGGGTCGGCTTTTATAAACGGCGCGAGGTCAAGGATCTGTTGGCTTATCTGCGCCTGATACATAATCCCGATGACCGCGTTAGCTTTGGACGCATTATCAACGTTCCCAAACGCGGCATCGGCAAAAAATCGCTGGGCGACTTCATCGATTGGGTAACGCGCGAGGGAATAACCATCAGCGAGGCGCTGAACCGCCTGTTTTACAAAGACCCGGTCCCCTTGTCGGCCGCGGTCAGGAAAAAATTTACCGCTTTTGCCGAATGGCTTTCGGGCTGGCAGGATATGGCGAAAGCGGGCGACCTCTTGACTATGTTTGACAGTATCACAGCACAGACGGGCTATTTCGCTTATCTGAATGACAGCAGCAAATTGCCCGAAGAAGCCGCCGACCGCAGCGACAATGTGCGCGAGTTGCGCGGTCTGCTGGAATACGCGCTGGAGGATGACCAGCCGCTGCATGAGTTTCTTGCCGAACAATCGCTGGTGGCGGATGTCGCTAGCTTGACAGATGACACCGATGCCGCGGCGCTGATGACCTTGCAGGCCGCCAAAGGCTTGGAATATCCGGTGGTGGTTATCACCGGGCTGGAGAGGGGGATTCTGCCGCATTCTCGTTCGCTCGAAGAAAAAGAGGGCATCGAGGAAGAACGCCGCTTGTTCTATGTGGGTGTGACCCGCGCCAAGCGGACGCTTCATCTGAGCTATGCCTTTCGGCGGGCGTTGTACGGCGGCGGGGGCGCTCTCACAAGCCCCTCGGAATTTCTTGTTGATTTGCCGCTGGATCTGCTGAGAGGCTCGCCGACCACGTTGGCAAGCCTGCCCCAGGCGCAATCGCATCCATCGCAAGGGCGATCGCAAGTGCGGTGGTATCTTCCGACATCTGGTTTCCAACCTGGCAACCGCGTATCTCATCCCGAGTTTGGCGAGGGCGAGGTCATTGACCTTGAAAGCCATGACGATATTGTCAATGTCCTGTTTGACGAGCATGGCCTCAAGAAGATTTTGGCAGATGCGGATGGCTTCAGGCTGATTGACGGATAATCCCCCCTGTGAGCC
>DAOUKA010000220.1:0-6717 GCA_034421915.1 Anaerolineae bacterium | reverse complement strand
TTCTGCCAGACTGATGACCGCCGCGCGCGGCAGGTTATGCCCCGTCCAATTCCTGTCCTGACAGAGTGCTACGCGGTCTTTGGTGAACATGTGGATTTCATCGTGAAAGAGTTGACCGTGCGCGAACCCCATCTCGTAAGCCGAGCCTGATAATTTGACAACCCGTATCTGTTTCATCATCGCCTCCTATGACTGCATTGTATTTGATGACGCCAGGATTTGAAAGCGATATGCAGGGCAAAGCTGAAAGGGCTGGAGAAGGGAACAGACATCCATTTCAGCATGATGAGCAGTGCCGCGCAATGATCTTTGTGTAAAACATACGAATCCGCTTGACATCTCAAGCATTAACTGAACACAATGAAGGCAGTGATGTTCACTGTCTCAGCTGCGATTGGAGGTCTAACGATGAAACGGATCATCGTTTTTCTATTCGCATTAACCCTAGTTTTGACGGCATGGCTGGGAAGCAGGGGAGCGGAATCGGATCATCCAAAGCAGCCGCAGCCAGCCTCAGTCCCATGGTTTGAATGGGAGGATGACTTCGGCGCCTTGAACCTTGATCAGATTTCTACGGAGGAGGAAATTGCCGCGGGCGAGGCGAATTGGGAGGCGCATAAGCAAGTCTTTATTCAACGTCAGACCGCGCTGGGAGAGCCGCCGCCCCAGGAGATTTGGGATAGAATCGACGCTTTCTTCAACCAGCTTAACGGCAACTGGAGCGAAAGGGAAAGCCCGCCTGCGGATTACGAAGCGCCCGTCGTCGAGGATATCAAGAAAGTAACCTACCTGCGCTCGGGCGCTCTGGTGACCTACATCCTGCGTTCGGAGACATTTGAATGCGAGCGGTCTGTCACTGTGCCGTCGCCCCTGCCTTTGCCCCGTTCCGCCGCCTGGATGATTATTGAGGGAGGCATTGACGCCTTTGATTGCCGAGCGCCTCTGCCTTCGTCGGACATGGCTGGAGGAGAATGATGCAAGATCCGACAGTAAGGTTTCTTCTATTGAGTTGCCTGCCACCGTGGATCATCGTTTTCTATGTGTCAGGTATCGCAGCGGGGATCATTTATCTTCGCATTCTGTTTCGGCGCCAGCTGCTGTCAGCCAATGAACTGCTTCTGTGGGTTCTTTTTGTTATCTTTGTCCCCTTCGCAGGATTCCTCGCTGTGATTCTCTTGGGCAATAGCGACAAGCGAAGCCGCGGATGACGATGGCGCTTGAAACCAGGGCAGCGAAAATCCCGATGAATTGTCGTCGGGATTTTTAATTGAAGAGGCTAGATCTTGTCCATTTCGGCGCGGACGGTATCGAGCAGATTTTCGGCGCGGATTTGCGCCAGCGTATAACAGGGTCCGCCCAGGTGGTCTGCCAGACGCCGCGCCAATCCCTGGTCAAAGGCGACATGCTCCATATTGATGGTCACTGTGCGGATGTTCGCCTCATGGATTTTGCGGGCAATCGAATGCGCTTCTTCCTGTGGCGAGATAGATTCGCTGATGGAAACATTGCCCGCGCCATCCGTCAGCAGAATCATCATCGGCATCACATCGGGATTGAGGTTCTTTTCGCGCATGATGGCTTCATAGGTCATCAGCAGTCCGGCCGACAGGGGCGTTTTGCCACCCACCGGAATATCGGCCATGGCCTCTTTTGCCAGCACCACCGAATTGGTTGGCGGCAATACCAGCGAGGCGCGGTCTTTCTGGAAAACCACCAAGCCAACGCGGTCGCGCCGCTGATAAGCCTCCGTCAGCAGGGACATGATGGCGCCTTTGGTGGCCTGCATCCGCTCCGAGACGGCCATGCTCCAGGAAGCGTCAACTGTGAACATGATGAGGTTAGCGGCTTTGCGAACGCGGACTTTTTCCTGCAGATCGGTTTTTTGCAGGGCGTAGGCCATGCCGGTGGCCTGCTTCTGCGAATCCCGCCCTTTCTGGAAGGGGGCGGCGGCCCGCAGCGTGGCATCGAAAGCGATGTCGCGCGGCTTGTCGCCGGCCTGTTTGGCGCGGACATAGCGCCCGCGTTTGCGGTCAGTGCGCGTGGTGGAGCGCCGCCCGGATTGACGGCGGGTCATTTTATCAAGCTGGGTGTTCAGTTTGCGGGTTTCAAATTCGGCTTTGGATGCGACCTGCTGCCCGCCTTCCCACCATCTGGCATCCGAACTGGGGAAGACATCCTGCGGCGCGGCTTCGGTCTGGCCAAGCTGCTGTTCCTGTGGCTCGCCTTCGCTGCCTAGCGACTCACTTTTTTTTTAGTTTGCGCTGCCTGCTCGTCACTGTTTTCAGTAAATTCGCCCGCCTCTTCCCCTTCGCCAATTTCCTGCCGCTTTTCGTCAACGGCAGATTCGACCGCATTCAGGTCGGCTTGGGCATCGGTGAAGGGACCGCGTTTCAGGCGGTGCGGAATCGTCAGGCGAATCGCCAGCGTAATATCCCGATCATTGATGGCGGTGCGCCCTTCATAAGCGGCATGGGCGCGGGCTGTTTTCAGGACGACCAAATCGGCGCGGTGCCCGTCAATCTGCAAATCGCTGATGATGCTGGCGATGATGCGCAGGTCGCTGGTCGCGTGCGAAACTTGGTCAATGATTTCGCGGGCATCGGCGATGCGCTGCGATAAGGCGCTATCGACAGGCTCCCATTCTGCCTTGAAGTCCAGCGGGCTGTTTTCATAGGCGATGTGCCGTTCAAGAATCTCAATGCGCTCCTGGGCATCCTTGATGCCGGTCACATCGACCGAAAGTGCGAAACGGTCAAGCAGCTGCGGTCGCAGGTCGCCTTCTTCGGGGTTCATCGTACCGACGAGGATGAAACGGGCCGGGTGACTGAAGCTGATGCCTTCGCGCTCGACGATATTGACACCCATCGCGGCGCTGTCCAGCAGGAGGTCAACGATATGGTCATCCAGCAGGTTAATCTCATCAACGTATAAAATGCCGCGATTGGCGTTTGCCAAGACGCCGGTATCGAAATGGCGTTCGCCAAATTGAATGGCTTTTTCGATGTCGAGTGTGCCGACAACGCGGTCTTCGGTGGCGCTGACCGGCAAATCCACGAAGCTGATGCGCCGACTGGCTACGGGAATATCGGCATCATCCGTATATTTTTGACGCGCAAAATCCGACCATGATTCGGGACGACCGGGGTCGTCATTAAAGGGAGAATCGGCAATAACCTTGATTTCGGGCAAGAGCGCTGCCAGCGCACGGGCGGCGGTGGACTTGCCCGTACCCCGCTCGCCGCGAATCAGCACACCGCCGATTCGCATATCAATCGCGTTGAGGATGAGCGCGAGTTTCATCAAGTCTTGTCCGACTATGGCAGTGAAAGGATAGACAGGCGGTTTTTGGCTCATGGTTTCCAATTTCTCTTGTCATTCGCATTTAACTGAATGCCCAATTATACGCGAGAGAATGCCCCCTGACAATCGTCAGCTTGCGGGGAATTGCGTTTTATAGACGACTGGGCCTTTCTGTCATCGCTGCGGTCGGCAGGCTGGCGGGGGATGGTGTTATGCTTGGGGTGGCTGTGGGCAGGCGCGGCACATCTTCAATCACATTAAGCGCATTGGGGTCAAAACCCTGGCAGGCGAAGCTGGCGCGGGCGCCCCAGGCGGTTTCGCCACTGGCAAGCTCAACCTTCAGCCAATCCCGATGGCTCGTGATGCCGCCAGCCAATACGGGAACACCCCTGATAGCGACTTCCGTTTGCGGAAAATGCGAATCGGGCCCAGCAAAGAGCAGCGCATCTTGCATCGGCGTGCACTCTGGCTCGATGGTTGTGATGCGAATGCTCTGCTCGACCACCGCGCCGATTTCATCCTGCGCGGACAAGACAATATCGAAATCTCCCTGCGGCGCGCCTCGCATGAGCTTTTCGCCCATCGCATCCTCTGCTTGACTGGCGTCTAATGTGCGGAAACCGGTCGGCGGCTTGATCGTCACGGAAGCCGCGCCCTCAACCAGCCAGCGAACAGCCAGCGCGGCGCTTACCCGCCGAACCATCGTCTGCCTGTCGGCTTCGAAGGTCTTGATTGAGATTGGCTCATAGACAGTCAGGCGGCGCGTTTCAATATCGACAAGCTCATTGTGAACGGCAATCAGGGCAATATCGACGGGGCCGTCATAATCGCGGGTTTCCAGCGTCCAGTCCGTTTCGCTCGCTGCCAACTCGGCGACGGCATTGCGATTGACCTCGATGACATAACGCTGCGCCGCGGCTGCCTGCCAGTGCAATGCGACCGATGTCCCTTGGGCGACTTGTATGTCTGACAGGGTTAAGGCGGTGATTTTGGGTTGGGGTGTTCGGGACAGCGCCAAGCTCAGGATAAGCAGCAAAAAGGCGGCCAGGCCGACAATCGGGATGAGCCGCCTGGCGCGCAGGCGAGGTTCGGCAAGCAGCGTTCCCGGAACGGCGGCAAGACCCGCGCTTGCGGTATGCGCCTGAACCAGCAGCGCAAAAGGAATGGCGGCCGCTTTACCGACAAGAGCCGACTGCCGCGCTTGCACCTTGCCCGTAATCTGCGTTCGCTGACCGGCGGCAAGCTGTATGGTCCCCCTTGGGAGTTCAAACTGAAGCCGGGCGTTGGGGTCATAACCTTTCACCGCCAGGGTCAGCGCCTCGCTGCCTTGGTTGAGCAGGTAAAGATGAAGGCTGTCCTGGCTGCGGACGACTGGCGGGTTTAGCGTCAGGCTCAAGCCGCCAAACCCTCTGACGCGAACCATCAGGCCAAGCTGGATGCTTTGGTCGGGCGCGTGAATGGGCGTGATATGAATGGCGACCGTATAGCTGGCCGGCGCCATGTCAGCGCGGCGTGCGGGTTTGATATGCAGCTGGATGAGGCCGGTTTCGTGACCCTCGAGGCTGACAAGCGGACGATTGATTTTCGCCCAGCCCGCTGGCAATCCGCTTAATGCGATTTGATAGCGCGCTGCCGTCCCCCGGTGATTTGTCAGGGCAATATCGACTGAGCGGCTTGATGCCGGCCAAACATCAACCTGCGCCGCCTCGAGGCTGGCGCGGAAGTCGGCTTGCGCGGGCTGTGTGCTGTCGTCAATCGGGCGGATGGGCAGGGTGGGGCTGTCCGCCTTGGGATAATAGATGATGCGCAGGTGTCCGATCTGAATCTCCTCGACATCGTCGAGGAGGTGGGGAGTCTTGCCCTTCAGCCGTCTTCCATCGACATAAGTGCCATTGGCAGAATCGAGGTCGGTCAGCTGCACGATGCCATTTTGATAAGTCAGGCTGAAGTGATGCCGCGAAATCGTATCGGTAGACAGTGTGATGGTATTATCGGCTGCCCGCCCGACCGAGATGACCGCCCCTTCCAATGACCGGGTTTCAATCCGTCCATCGGGATAATAAACATCAAAGCGTCCAAAAGCCGCCATGTTTGACTCCGCCCGCGCCTGCTGGAGCGAACCATCTCTCTGCATTGCGGACGCGGGTTCGTCCGGCAGAAGTGTGAGAATCCGCGCTTATTTTAGCTTTTGGGCATTCAGCGGCAAGGCGGCGGCCGCGCTCGGCGGCCAATCGTAGGGCAAGTGTTGCCTGACAGGCTGGTCAACTGTAGGATAGTGGGCAGCTTTGAAGGACAAAGACTTTGGAAAGGGACGCGGTGAAGAACGAGAAAATTATCTGCATTACCCCCAATGTGGCTTTGGATCGTACTCTGGTTGTTCCCGATTTTGCGCCAGGGCGCATCTCCCGCATTAAAAGGGCGATTGCGGTTCCAGGTGGCAAAGGTTTGAATGTGATGCGGGCGATGCGGATACTGCGGGGGAATCCGCTGGCGATGGGTTTATTGGGCGGTCACACGGGGCGGATGATTGCGGCGATGGCGGCCGAAGCTGGCTATCAGGCGGAGTGGACCTGGTATGAGGGCGAAACGCGCACCTGCACCATTATTGCGCCGCCAGATGGCAATTCCACAGTCATCAACGAAGCCGGCCAGATAGCCGCCGCCGACTGGATGCGGCTGGTGGATGACATTTGTCGGGTGGCGGAACGGGAGCAGGCGAAGCGGGTTTGTTTTTGTGGCAGTTTGCCTTTGGGTGCGCCGCATGATGCGCCTTCAGATGCGATTAGGCGTCTCCATGCGATGGGCAGGCAGGTCTGGGTCGATTCCAGCAAGACCGCGCTGGCGAATGCCATCTCTGCCAGACCTTATGCCGTTAAGGTGAACCGCGATGAGATTGCCGCCGTCCTGAACAGGCGCGTTGACAGCCATGACGAGGCTGTTTCGGCTGCGAGGCAGCTGATTGCGGCGGGTGTCCGGGTTGTGGTCATTTCGATGGGCGCTGAAGGGGCGCTGCTGGTGAGTTCGGATTGGACTGTCCAAGCGACTCCGCCGCCCATTCAGGCGGTTGACCCGATTGCGAGCGGCGACAGCCTTCATGCCGGGATGTTGACGGCGCTGGCGGCCGGGGACAATTTTGGCGAGGCATTGCGCGCTGGCGTCGCGGCGGGGACGGTCAATGCGCTGTATGCTGGGGGAGCGCAGTTCACTTACCCGCATTATCTGGAAATCCTGCGCGATACCCGCATCGAATTCCTGTCGGATTGACAGGGGGGCAGATTTTACAAATTGTTAAAGTTTTTGGGAATGATATATCTTGATAGGCACAGCGTAGAGCAAGTATATTGGTGGATGTGAACATGATCTTATGCCGTTATAAGTATCAGCTTGTGCAACACAGGCGCAATAAGTACCTGAACC
>DAOUKA010000219.1:0-3568 GCA_034421915.1 Anaerolineae bacterium | reverse complement strand
CTATCACTTTTATTTTCAAGGGCAACTGTACACCAAAATTCATCATACGGGTTGCCGGGTGATTTGTGTAACCAATTTTGTAGCATTTGCTGATGTCCACATCCTGAATGACATACACATAACCTGCCGGCGCTTTAAGTGGGGGCAAGCGTTCATAGTTGTGAATGGGCACATTAAATGTGTGTAGTTGTGTTTCGGTTTTGGCTCTTCGTTGCGCTTGCGCTTTTGTGTCTATGCTCGTGTCTTTGCCCATGCTTTTGATTTCGGCCACTTGCTGGTCGTCTAACTTGAACCACTCCTCCCCGCGTGTCTTTTGGGCAGCATAACATTGGTGCAATTTTTTCTCTAACGCTAGAGCATCGTTTGTTTTGAATATGGCAACCACCCTTATTTCAAAGGGTAAGTCACCAAACTGATGAATCAAACGGGTTGCCGGGTGATTTGTGCGCCCGATTTTGTAGCATTTGCTGACATCCATATCCTGAATAACATACACATAACCTGTCGGCGCTTCGAGTTTGGGCAAGCATTCATAGTTGTGGATGGGTACATTGATTGCGCCATAGATTTTGCCAATGTTTCTCATTTCACTCTCTCCATATGTTGCATATGTTGCCAATTTTTTCTATGTCTGCGTCCGTTAAATCAAACCACTCTTCCGGTGTCCTTCGGGCAGCATAACGTTCGCGCAATACTTGCTCTAATACTGGAGCATTAGTCGTTCTGAGTATGGCAACTACCTCTGTTTCAAAGGGTAAGGTTACCTCAAACTTATTCAAACGGGTTTTCGGGAGACTTGTGTGCCTAATTTTGTAGCGTTTGCTGATGTCCACATCCTGAATAACATACACATAACCTGCCGGCGCTTCAAGTTGGGGCAAGCTCTTATAGTTGTGGATAGGTACATTGATTGTATGTCGTAGTATTTCGCTTTTGGCCTGGCGTATGATGGCTTTGTGCTCGTCTTCGGCTTCGCGTATGATGTCGTCGGCTTCTGCTTGGGCGTTGAGCATGATAGCTTCGCGTTTAGCTTTTGCTTGGGCTTCGCGCTTGGCTTCTGCTACGACGTTGGCTTTGTGTATGGCTTCGATTTCGGCTTTAATTTTGCGTTCCGCTTGGGCTTCGACTTCAGCTTCGCGCTCAGCTTGAGCGTTGCGTTTGATGGTGTCGGCTTCGGCTTGAGCGTTGCGTATGATAGCTTTAGCTTTGCGCTCGGCTTCTGCTGCCGCTTGGGCATTGCGTTCTGCTTCGACTTCAGCTTTGCGTATGATGGCTTGGGCTTTGTGTTCAGCTTCTGCTTTGGCTTGGAGTATGGCTTCGCGTTCGGCTTGGGCTTCGCGCATGATGGCCATGATGGCTTCGCGTATGGCTTGAGCGTTTTGTATGATGGATTGGGCTTTGTGTTCAGCTTCTGCTTTGGCTTGGAGTATGGCTTCGCGTTCGGCTTCAGCTTGGTCTTGAGCGTTTTGTATGATGGCATCGGCTTTACGCTCGGCTTCTGCTGCCGCTTGGGCTCTGCGTGTAGCGTTGCGTATGATGACGTTGGCGTCGACGTGGGCGTTGTGTATGATGACGTTGGCTTTGCGTATGATGTCTTCGCGCTCAGCTTGGGCGTTATGGATGATGCCTTCGCGCTCAGCTTGAGCGTTGCCTATGATGACTTTGGCGTCCGCTTTGGCTTTGCCTGTGATGGCGTCGGCTTTGCGTGTAGCTTCGGCTTGAGTGTTGCGTATGATGTCGTTGGCGTCGGCGTTGGCGTTGTGAATGAGGGCTTGGGCTTTGCGTTCGGCTTCTGCCGCCGCTTGAGCTTTGGCTTGGGCTTCGCGTATGAGGGCGTCGGCTTTGCGCTCGACTTCTGTTGCGGCTTGGACTTTGGCGTTGGCTTCGCGTATGATAGCGTCGCGTTCGTCTTGGGCTTCGCGTTTGATGACGTTGGCGTCGGCTTTGGCTTTGTCTGTGATGGCTTTGGCGTCATCTTGGGCTTTGCGTCTGATGTCTTCGCGCTTTGCGCCAATGAATGCACCGATGATTCCTCCGCCAATGATTCCTGATACCGTCTGATATATGCCTGCATCTGCGCTTGCAACTCCGATGACAGTTGCGATTCCAGCCAGGATGGCGCCCAAGCCGCCGCCCAAGCTCCCGCCTTTGATTCCAGGTCCGATGTTGCCTCTGATGGCGCCAATGATTGTGCCCATGACTGCACCAACGACTGCGCCAAAAATGGCGATAGCAATGAGTATGATTGCGTTTCCGATGATGTCTCCCATTGGGCTGCCGATTGCGTCAACGATGGTGCCTTTGGTTGTGAAGGAGAAGCTGAACACGTCTCCGATTGCGCCTGATAAGCCTTCGATGATGTCTCCGATGGCACCGAACAAGACCTCGATGATGTCTCTGATTGCACCGAATAAATCCATCTCACCCCTCCTTTATATGCTGCGAATTTCTTGTATATCTGCGTCCGTCAACTCGAACCACTCGCCGCGTGTCCTTTGAGCAGCATAATGCTGGTGCAATTCTTGCTCTAATGCCGAAGCATCGGTCGTCCTGAGTATGGCAACCACTTCTGTTTCAAAGGGTAACTGTACACCAAACTGATTCAAACGGGTTGCCGGGTGATTTGTGCGCCCGATTTTGTATTGTCGAGTGTGGCTCACATCCTGAATAACATACACATAACCTGCCGGCGCTTCAAGTTTGGGAAGGGTTTTGTAGTTATGGGTTGACACATTTAATTGGGATGGTGGTATGGCGCGTCTGGCTTTACCTAGAATTGCGCCAATGAATCCTGCTGCGACTGCGATGACGCCTGCATCTACGTTTTCAACTCCGATTGCAGTTGCAATGACAGCCCCGATTGTACCTGCGGCTGCGCCCACGACTGCGCCTGTGATGGCTTCTTGGATTGCGTTTCTGATCGCGCCTATTGCGCCTCCGATGACGCCAATGATGACTGATACATTTATGATTGCGCTTGCATCTATGTTTTCAACTCCGATTGCGGTTGCGGCTGCAGCTCCGATTCCGCTTGCGATGACGAGCAGGGTTGCGCATCCGATTCCACTTGCTATTCCACCCACTATTCTGATTGCTAATCTCTTGTCTTTGCTTCTGCTTCCGATTGCCAGTAAGACCGCGCCGCCGATTGCCAATAATATGATTCTGATAAGGAAATCCATCTCACTCCCCCTTGTATATGTTTATATCCTGCGAATTTCTTGTATTTGCGTGCTGTCTAAATCCGCCCGTATTCGTCTCTGCATGCGGCTATGATTGTGGCTATGCTTGTGCCAGTGTCGTTAATCGCGTCGTTAATTGCGGCATCAATTTCGGTTTTGCTTTTGGTTCCGCGGGCGGCTTCAATTGCAACATTACGGGCGCGTTTGGCTTTGCATGCGGCTTCATTTGCAGTCCTGCGTGCTTGTTCGGCTCTGATTACATCTACGCTTGCGGCCATGCCTTCGGCTCTGGTCGCCCCTGCGAGTAGGTTTGCAGCTCTTCTTGCGGCTCTTATTGTGGCTTCGATTTTGGGTTTGAGCATGGCTTCGACTTCAGCTTTGCGTAT
>DAOUKA010000218.1:0-2269 GCA_034421915.1 Anaerolineae bacterium | reverse complement strand
AGGTTGCGTGACTGGATAAAGTCTGCGGTGGCTTCGGGCGGGAGCGGCTGAAACTTTTCATCCACGCCGAGCATGTGAACTGTGATTTTCTCTGATGGCACATCCAGCATATCCATTAGGTCGCGTTTGGTCGCCTGGCTGTCGGACAGAATATGGTCAGCGCGTTTCACCGAGGCTTGGATTTGTGCGTTGTAATAGCGGCGGCTGGCGGTGGTGATGTATTGGGGATAGTGCATAAAGCTCAGGTCATGCACGGTGATGATATGATGTTTGGCGCCGCGAAAGGGCGCGATGAAATCCGGGCTGTGCAAGAGGTCAAGCCGGTGTCGGAATAATTCCAGCGTCAGGGCGGCGCGTTCCAAGCGATGGTGCGGCGGCGTCCAGAGTTTTGCTGATTTGAAGCGCTTCGGCAACGCGGTTTTTGCTTTTCGGCTCTGAAACACGGTGAAGTCGTGGATGGCTTCGTCTTGTTCCAAAGCGGATATGATGCGTTTCGTGTATGTGGAAATGCCGCCAATGCGATAGTGCGTGAGCCGCGCGTCGATGCCTATATGTGCCATATCGCCAGTATAGCGGTATCATGGTGGATATGCCAGCGACAACCCGCAAGGGGAGAGGAGGCCATCGTGGCGAAATATGATGTGGTGACCTTTGGCGAGACGATGATGCGCTTGACACCGCCCGGATTCTTGCGTATCGAGCAAACTCGCGGGTTTGATATTTGGGTTGGCGGCAGCGAGTCGAATACGGCTGTCGGATTGGCGCGTTTGGGCATGAAGGCTGCCTGGCTGTCGCGTTTGCCGGCCTCACCGCTCGGTCGTTATATCAGCCAGCGCATCCGGCAATATGGTGTGGATGTCAGCCATGTCATTTGGGCATCCGATGAGCGGCTGGGCATTTATTTTCACGAAAAGGCGCAGCCGCCCCGCGCCAGCCAGATCATCTATGACCGCCAAGATTCGGCAATGAGCCGAATCCAGCCCGGCGACCTGCCTGATGGCTTGTTTGAAGCGGGTGTCTCCAGACTGTTTCATGTCACGGGCATCAGCTTGGCAATCAGCGAGACGGCGATGGCAACGGTGCATGAAGCCTGTAGGCGGGCGAAAGCGGCTGGCTGGCTGCTTGGCTTTGATACCAATTATCGCGGCAAACTCTGGAGCGGCGCGGAAGCGGCGGCGGGCTGTGATGAGACGATGAGTATGGCGGATATTATCTTCTGTCCACTGGGGGACTTTCGGGTGATGTATGGGGATGAGACAGCGGAAGGGGCGCTGAAATATCTTGCGGCAAGATACCCGAATGCGCTTGTTGTGATGACGTTGGGCAAAGACGGCGCTTTGGCCGGCACAGCCGCGGGTGAAAACTGGCGACAGCCCGCGTTCCCGATTCCGATGGGCGCAGTCGGACGTATTGGCGCCGGGGATGCCTTTGCCGCGGGCTTCCTTTATGCGTATCTGCGCTTTGATGATGTCGCGCTGGCGCTCAAATGGGCTATGGCGATGACGGCACATAAATTTACCATTCCGGGCGATTTGTCGCTGGTGGATTATGATGAGGTGGCTGCGCTGGCTGAGGGCGCCGAGGGGGGCGGGCTGATTCGGTAGTGGCAGCCCAGAAGTGCCATGCTATAAAATTATTCTCCGGGTTCTCTGCGGTAAAAAATCAGCAACCGAAACTGCGACCTTTTGGTTGCCACTTCCCGCCGCAGCTATGATATAAGTAACTCACACGCGAAATTGAATCGAGGACGTTTGATGACTCAAAAAGTTTTCTCCTTTCGCCGCTGCCGAGCGGGACAGGCGACCAAGGCAGATGGGCACAAAAAAGTTTTTTCTGTGCCTATGCCGGTGCCCAAACAATTTGCGCCAGTGCGCGGAAACCCGAAACACCGACTGAACTTGATGCGATTGCTCTGGCAAGCGGCATTGTCGCTGGCAGGCTTTGTCCCTATCCCATATAATCTTGTTTATTGACATCATCGGAAACGTTGGATTACATGAAAAAACCCGCAGAAGAACATCGTCATCCCTTCGTCCGCCTGCTGAATTATGCGTCAGCGTACAAGCGCCGAGTGACGCTGGCGGTACTTTATTCGATACTTGGGAAAATTTTTGATATTGCCCCGCCAGCGCTGATTGGCGTGGCTGTGGATATTGTGGTCGAACGGCAAAACTCCCTGCTGGGACGATTGGGCATTGAAAATCTTACCCTGCAACTTGTCATTTTGGGCATCACAACCCTGATAGTTTGGATACTGGAATCGGTCTTT
>DAOUKA010000217.1:0-1649 GCA_034421915.1 Anaerolineae bacterium | reverse complement strand
ACAATGAGATTTATGAACGTCTGCGTGCCGCCAGTATGATTGTGATTGAACCCGGCCGGAATATCCGGCAACTCAAGCGGCTGATGTCGCCAACCGTTGTTTATGCGCTGAAAGAAGCGCTGCGCCGCGGCGCATTGATTCTGTTTGAGGGGCTGGCCGCGACCTTGGCCGGCGAATATGTTTTGCGGTCGAAGGGCGATATTGCCAAGGGGCTGGGTTTCATCAGCGATGTTTATGTGGCTGCGGATGCGGGCAGCATTCTGGAGACTGAAGCGGCGCAAAAAGTTTATCTGGCACAGCCCGAGGCGGTTTTCATCGCCATTGACCGCGGCGCGGCATTGGTGCTGGGACCGAACAAACATATCGAGACCTGGGGCGAGAGGCGAGTCACCTTCAGCCTCGGAAGCCACTTATTCGCAGCGGAAATATCGGATAACAGCAGATAATACGAAGCAGGGAACATGCCAATCACGATTCTACTTGGGGCGCAATGGGGTGATGAAGGCAAAGGGCGGGTCGTGGACTGGCTGGCATCTTCGGCGGATATTGTGGCGCGGTATGCTGGCGGGGACAATGCCGGGCATACTGTGGCGCTGGACAAGGCAGTCTATAAATTGCACCTGATTCCTTCCGGCATTCTGCACAGCCATGTTGTATCGGTTATGGGCAATGGCATGGTGATTAATCCGGTCAATCTGGTCAGGGAAATCAAGGCATTGCAGGCTATCGGCGTGGAAATCAGCCCGGAGCGTTTGGTGATTAGTTCGCGGGCGCATATCATTACACCGGCTCATATTGCCCTGGACAAAGCCAAAGAGATCGAACGCGGACAGGCAAAAATCGGGACAACCCTGCGGGGAATTGGCCCCGCCTATCTTGACAAGACCGGGCGGGCGGGCATTCGCACTGGCGATATGCTGCTGGACATTGAGACTTTTGCCGAGCGGCTCATCGCTGCGATTGAAGCCGCCAATGCCGTTTTGGCGGGGCGGGGCATGGCGGCGCTGAATCCACAGGAAGCGGCGGCGGACTATCTGGAGGCCGCTGACTTTCTGCGTCCCTATATTCGGGATTCGTCTATTTATCTGTATGAAGCGCTCAAAGCTGGCAAGCAAGTCCTTTGCGAAGGCGCTCAGGGAACGCTGCTGGATATTGACCATGGCAGCTATCCTTATGTTACGAGTTCCTCGCCAACTGCCGGCGGCGCATTAACCGGCTTGGGCGTCGGCCCTCTGTTCGTCGAGCGGGTTTTGGGTGTTGCCAAGGCATTTAGCACCCGTGTTGGCAGTGGCCCCATGCCGACCGAACTGGAGGGGGCGGCTGCCGAAAGTCTGCGCGGGACGGGAACGAATTTTTGGGATGAATTCGGGACAACCACCGGGCGGCCGCGGCGCTGTGGCTGGCTGGATATTGTGATGCTGCGCTATGCTGTGGGCATCAACGGATTGAGCGAGTTGATGCTCACCAAGATGGATATTTTATCTGGCATGGATGAATTGAAGCTGGCGACAGCCTATGAGATTGATGGCCGGCGCTATGATTATCCGCCTGTGACCCATGAACAGCTTGAGCAGGCAGTGCCGATTTATGAAACGCTGGCGGGCTGGCAAGAGGACATTCGGCAATGTCGGCTGTTTGAGGAACTGCCG
>DAOUKA010000216.1:0-1689 GCA_034421915.1 Anaerolineae bacterium | reverse complement strand
GTGCAGGCGATACCGGTCATCGCTCAGCAGGCAGAACATCTCACTGTCTTCCAGCGCTCCGCACAATGGTCTGTTCCAGCCCGCAATCGCCCGGCTGATCCTGACTTGATAGCTGAAATCAAAGCCGATTACGCTGGCTTCCGCGCCCGCAATCGGCTGCAGTCGGACGCTCAATTATCACACATCCCCGCCAACGACTTTTCCGCCATGTCGGTCAGTGAGGAAGAGCGCCAGCGTATCTTCGAGGATCGGTGGCAGATGGGCGGCTTTCCCTTCTACAAGAGCTTCAACGATATTACGCTCAATCCCGAGAGCAATAAAGCGGCGGCAGATTTTGTGCGGGCGAAAATCCGCGAGATTGTGAAAGATCCCAAGGTCGCCCAGATGTTAATCCCTGCCTATACCATCGCTTGTAAACGCCCTGTTCTTGATAGCGGTTACTTCGAGACCTACAATCGATCCAATGTGCTGCTGGTCGATATCAGTGCCGCCCCCATTCAAGCGATGACCCCCAGTGGTATTCGGACTGCTGAAGCTGATTATGAACTCGACATCATCATCTTCGCTACCGGCTTCGATGCCATGACCGGTGCTTTGCTCAGGATTGACATCCAGGGGCGCAATGGACTGACCCTGCGCGAAAAGTGGGCTGCTGGGCCGGTCAATTATTTAGGTCTAGGTGTCTCTGGCTTTCCCAACCTCTTTACCATCACGGGCCCTGGCAGTCCGTCAGTGTTGACCAATATGGTTGTGGCTATCGAGCACCATGTCGAGTGGGTGACGGACTGCATCGCCTATATGGTTGAGCATAACCACCTCTGTGTTGAGGTGACCAAGGAGGCGCAGGATACCTGGGTCGCTCATGTCAATGAGGTGGCTGGCAACACCCTGCACCATACCTGCCATTCGTGGTATTTCGGAGACAACATTCCAGGCAAACCCCAAGTCTTTATGCCCTTATGGGGCTTTCCGCCCTACGTTGAAAAGTGCAAAGAGGTCGCAGCTAAGGAATATGAGGGCTTTGTGCTGTCATAACAATGGTCAAGGCTATCGAGCGCCTTGCGAACTTTCGCGGATATTCGATGCCGAAGCTCCTCATCATCGCAACTGTGATGATGCTATTTTCCTTGCAGTCTGACATTTTTCAAGATATTGAAATGCACCCAGCAGAGGCGACAGGAACTTCTGTATACACAACCCTTGTCCAATAGGATAATATCGGATTGGAAAATCCTGAAGTGATGAAGCAAGGGAGACGGGCGTGACCTATCTGGTTACCGGGGGTGCTGGCTTTATTGGCAGTCATGTTGCCGAGCAGCTGCTGGCGCGTGGCGAGCGGGTGGTGGTGATGGATAATTTCAATGATTATTATGATCCCGCCATCAAGCGACGCAACATTGCCCGCCTGAAGCATTATGAGCGATTCAGCCTGCTGGAAAGCGACATCCGCGATATGGCGCTGGTGAAACGGCTCTTTGCCGAGGAGGAGATTACCCATGTGGCACATCTTGCAGCGATGCCGGGCGTTCGTGCTAGCGTGGAGCAGCCTCGCCTGTACATGGAAGTCAATTTGACGGGCAGCATGAATCTGCTGGAAGCGAGCAAAGCTGCGGGTATTCAGCAATTTGTCCTGGCCTCGACCTCATCCGTCTATGGTAAAACCAACATTTTGCCCTTTGTTGAAACGGA
>DAOUKA010000215.1:0-12287 GCA_034421915.1 Anaerolineae bacterium | reverse complement strand
ATGGAGGCGAGCGCCGCGCCGCGCGGGTCGCCCCAGCCAGACAGCAAAATCGTGTTGAGCGCGATATTGAGCAGCAGACCGCCCGCGCGGAACAGCAGCAGGCGCCGCTGTCGGTTTTGAATCAGCATGCCTTTGCTGAAGACATTGCCAATCATTGTCAGCATGGTGTACCAGATGAGCAGGCGCAGGATGCCGGCGGTAGGCGCGAAATTATCGCCAAAGGGCACGGTGATGGGGTCGGCAAAAATGCTGATGGTCAGCGCCAGCGGCAGGCTGATGATGACCATGTACAGCGCCAGTTTTTCAATCATCATGCCAAACAGGGGGTTCTTGCCAGACTCATAATAACGCGACAGCAGGGGATAGGCAGCCACCAAGACCGTTGTGCTGAACAGCTCGATGATGCCGAAATGGATGACGAAAGCGGCGGTGAGATAGCCGCTGCTCGCCTCGCCCAGGATGCCGGTGGTCATCAGCTTGTCGGTGTGCTGATAAGCTTGCGTCAGGAAGGCCGACAGAGCCAGAGGTGCGCTATTAACCAGCAGAGGTATCCCGATGCGGCGGTCGAAGGGAAATTGGGGGCGCAAACCCGCCCGCCAGTTGAGCGCGACCAGCACCACCGAGCGACCCAGGCCGGACACAATCGCGGCGCCATAAACCCCCAGCAGCCCCCAGCCCAAGGCCACCGCCCAGACCGCCAGCCCGATTCGCAGGATGATATGCCCGACTTCGACCAGGGAAGTCTTGAGCATATCTTCGCGTGCCAGCAGCAGGTCGTGTCCCATGTTGCCGAACAAATCGACAAACAGGTTAATTCCCGCCAGCGCCACGAAGGCGCGCATGGTCTCGCTGTAGCTGACGGCAAAGCCATTCATGCCAACATAGGCAAGCAGCGCCAGCACCGTCTGCAAGATCATCATAGCCGACCAGTATTTGCCGGCCTGGTCAGGAGCGCGGGCGACATCCCGAATCACAATCAGGCCCATGCCAAAACTGGATATGGAACCAGCGACCGCCATCAGCCCGCCGACTGTGCCATAGATGCCATAATCAAAATCTCCCAGCCAGGGCGCCAAGACCAGCTGCCAGACAAAGAGCGCTCCTTTGCTAATCAGGCTGGCGATAATCAATGCGCTCACATTGCGAACAGCGCGTCTGGCGTCATTACCGGAAAGCCTGGCTGATTCGGTCATGGCACATCAAGCTGCATCAGGGACGGTTGCCAAAACTTAGCGCAAAGGCAGGCAGAAACATAGGGGCAATGCGCCTGTTGATGCGGCGGCGGCTGGTATATGATGATAAAAAGCAAGCGGACAGACAGGTAAAAAAGCCCATGTTCGATTCGATGGATTCGGCTATTCGCTACATCTTTCAAACGCGCCGCCGCTTGGATGCCGCCCCGCGCGGACTCGATGAAGATACCCGCGATGTTTCGCTGACCCGCAGGCTGCTGATGCGGGCGAAACTGCCCGGCGCAGCGCGGGAATATGTGGTGGTGACCGGCAGCCGCGGCAAAGGCTCGGTTACCAGCATCATGGCGAAGCTCCTGCAAGCGCTGGGACACCGGGTTGGCATGATAACCAGTCCGCATCTGGTGCATTGGAATGAGCGGATTCGCATCAACGGGCGCATGATTTCAGATGATGATTTCCGGCGGCATCTGTCCGCCTTGCAGGCTGTTATTGACTCCGTCAGCGCGGAATTGGGCGCGCGGCAGTATCTAAGCCCACAGGGGATATTCTTGGCGATTGCGCTAAGCTGGTTTGATGAGAATCAGGTGAATGTGGCCGTGCTGGAGGTGGGGCGGGGCGGACGGTTTGATGATGTTTCGGCTGTTCACAACCCCTTGGCGGTGTTCACCCCGATTATGCTGGAGCATACCGCGCTGCTGGGGGCTGCGCTGGAACGCATCGCCTGGCACAAGGCGGGCATCATCGCGGCGGGCGGGGATGCCTTGAGCCTGCCGCAAGCCCCGACGGTGATGGATGTGCTGCGGCAGGAAGCCGACCAGCAGGCGGCGAGCCTCGCCTGTCTGGACGAGTCCGATATGGCGCGGTGGGTGGCCGACCGCGGGGACGGGCAGGTGATTCAGCTGCGGCCTTATGGACAGTTGTTTTTGCCCTTGCTGGGACGTCACCAAATCGAGAATGCGTCTTTGGCGATTCGGGCGGTGGAGAGGGTGCAGGCGCGGCTGTCGGCGGCCGGCGCTGAACCCAAGGCGATTCGGGAGGGGCTGGCGCGGGTCAGATGGCTTGGGCGCATCCAAAAATTGCAGGATCATCCGACGATATATGTGGATGGCGCGATTATGGTGCGTTCGGCGGAAGCCTTTGTGGCGAGCGTGAAACCGCAGCTTCGTCAGCCAGTCGCGGCGATTGTCGGCATACCGCATGACCGCGATTACGCCGGTGTCTATGCCGTGATGGCAAAGCCGAGTCAATCGCTGGTCATTACCGAAACCGACATCAATCCCAATACCCGTTTCCCGAGGCCTGCGGCGGCTCTCAAGGCGGCGCGGCGCCTTGGCACCGACCTGCACTATGCCGAGAACTTAACGCGGGCGCTGAAAATTGCCCGCGGCAAAACAGGCGCGGAGGGAACTATTCTGCTGGCGGTTTCTTTGATGCTGGTCGGAGAGTGTATGCTCATCTGGGGGGTGGATACTTCGGTTATCTGATTGACAAGGGGCAGGCTTTGGGTTAGGCTTGCACTTGTGCAACTTCATCTGATTCGAGGAGACTGCTATGGAATACCCAAAACAGACGCAGGCAAGTATGTCGGCGCGGGTGATGCGCTTTAACGAACTCAAGCACAAGGGCATCCCGATTATGTTCATTGACAGCATGCTGCCCGGACATCATCGGATGAACTATGCGGTGATTGGGGACACCGCCAGCGAAAATCCCGATTACAGCGTTCAACGCGCCATAACCGCGCCGCATAATTACCAGATTGGCATGGCTTGGGCGCCGCCAGGATGCGGCCCTGCCTGGCACACTCACGATTATGTCGAATCCTTTTTTATCCTCAAGGGCCCCTGGACTTTTTATTGGGGGAATGAGGATGACCCCGAAAAAGTCGAGGGGGAGTTTGTGCTGGATGAATGGGATATGATTTCGCTGCCGCCGGGCATGTATCGCAGCTTTGAGTATGCCGGCGACCAGATTGGCTGGTTCTTCGCGGTTTTGGAATCGCATCAGGTTTATGAGGGCAAAGACCCTTATTGGTCGCCACAGGTCGAAGCGCAGGCCAAAGCCCATGGATATGAAGCCGATGCCCGCGGCAAGATGCGGCATCCAGCCGATTATGAAGAGCAGAAAGCCAGACAAAACCAATATCTGCTGAACAAATTCAGGGACTTGACGGGCCTTGATTTGCAGGATTTTCGGCCGCCGAAATAGAATCGGGCGCGGGCAAAAATAGTGGCTCAAGTTTGGGCAAGCCGTTTTAAGGTGAATGAAACAGTTGGATAAAGCAGGGATGTGATGAAAACCAGTACCGAACGCATTTTGACTACCCATGTCGGCAGTATGCCCCGACCGCAGTATGTCGTTGACCAGCTGTTCGCGCAAGACCAAGGCGCGGCTTATGACCCGGCCGAGTTTGACCGCGTGATGCGCCGCGCCGTGCGCGAAGTCGCTGAAAAGCAGGTGCAGGCTGGCGTTGATGTGATTAGCGATGGCGAGATGAGCAAAATCAGCTACGCTACTTATATTCGGCATCGCCTGACGGGCTTTGAAATCGCTGAAGTCCCGCGCGCCACCCCGAAGGATTTGGATGATTTCCCCGCCTTCAAGCAGCGCTTGGCAGAAGCCGGCGGCACGCCTAAATATCATCGTCCGGTGGTGCGGGAAGCCATCAAAATCAAGGATTTGGGCCCGCTGGAAAAGGATATTGCCAATCTGCTGGCAGCCAAAGAGGCAGCCGGCGCCGCCGAAGCCTTTATGAATGCGGCTTCTCCGGGGGTGATTGCTGTTTTCCAGCCCAATGAATACTATCGGACGGATGAGGATTATCTGGCGGCGCTGGCAGAGGTGATGAAGGTCGAGTATGAAAAAATTACCGAGTCGGGTTTGCTGTTACAGGTCGATTGCCCTGATTTGGCGATGGGGCGTCATATCCGCTTTCGCGATGTGGATACAGCCACCTTCAAAAAGGCGGCGCAGGCGCAGGTGGAGGCATTGAACTATGCGCTGCAAAATGTGCCGGCGGACCGCGTGCGCATGCACCTGTGCTGGGGGAATTATGAGGGCCCCCATCATCACGATGTTGATTTGCATGAGATTATTGATATTGTGCTGGCTGCCAAGCCGCAGGCGATTCAATTTGAAGCCGCCAACCCGCGTCATCAGCACGAATGGGCAATCTGGGCGGCGGCGAATATCCCCGATGACAAAATCCTGATTCCCGGCGCGCTGGATACGACGACCAACTTCATTGAACATCCGCATCTGGTCGCCGAACGGATTGAACGTTTCGTCCATATCGTGGGCAAGGAGCGGGTGATTGCCGGCACGGACTGCGGTTTTGGAACATTTGCCGGCTTTGGCGCGGTACATCCCGATATTGCTTATGCCAAACTGGAGTCCTTGGCTGCTGGGGCGCGGATTGCCAGCGCCAAACTCTGGGGCTGAAGCGGGGTTCATTTTACAGAAAGGTTACGGATGGCGATTGCAATCATTAAAAAGGGGAAAACCGTCGAGCAGAAGGCGGAAGCGGATGCCAAGGTGCAGGATGTCGTCAAGGGCATTTTGGCGGACATCCGCGAGCGCAAAGACGAGGCGGTGCGGGGACTCTCGCAGCGCTTTGACAGTTGGAATCCGGACAGCTTCAAATTATCCGCGCAGCAGATTGAAGCGGCTGTCGCTGCCTTGCCGGCGCAGGCGGTGGCTGACATCCAGTTTGCTCAGGAACAAGTGCGCAACTTTGCCCAGGCGCAGCGGGCCGCCCTGCACGACCTTGAAATCGAGACCTTGCCGGGTGTTGTGCTGGGACACAAGAATATCCCCGTCAATCGCGTCGGCTGTTATGTGCCGGGCGGGCGCTATCCGATGGTGGCTTCGGCGCACATGAGCATTGTCACCGCCAAAGTCGCCGGGGTAAAGCGGATTATTGCCTGCACGCCGCCCATCCAAGGCGAACTGCCGGCCGCAACCATAGCTGCTATGCACTTGGGCGGCGCCGATGAGATTTATGTCCTTGGCGGCGTTCAGGCTTTGGCATCTATGGCTTATGGCGCGGTCGGAATCGAGCCGGTGGATATGATTGTCGGTCCTGGCAACGCCTATGTTGCCGAAGCCAAACGTCAGCTGTTCGGCTGGGTCGGGATTGATTTGCTGGCGGGCCCGACCGAGGTTCTGGTGATTGCCGATGAAACGGCTGATGCCGAAATCTGCGCGACCGATTTGCTGGGTCAGGCGGAACATGGCCCCACCTCGCCCGCCGTTTTATTGACCACCAGCCAAGCGCTTGCCAGCAGCATTGAAGCGGAAATCGGACGCCAGTTGGAAAGGCTGCCGACCGCCGACCTGGCGGGCGCCGCCTGGCGCGATTATGGCGAGGTCATCCTGGTGGACAGCGACGAAGAAATGGTGCGGGTCGCCGACGAGATTGCCAGCGAACACGTCGAAGTCCTGACCCGCGATCCGGGGTATTTCCTTGAGCGCCTGACCAACTATGGCGCGTTGTTCCTCGGCCAAGAGACCAATGTCGCTTATGGCGACAAAATCATCGGCACGAATCACACGCTGCCGACCCAAAAAGCCGCGCGTTATACCGGTGGCTTGTGGGTCGGCAAGTTTATCAAGACGGTCACTTATCAGCGCGTGACCGAGGCCGCCAGTGTGGTCATCGGTGAATATGGCAGTCGGCTGTGTGATTTGGAAGGCTTTATGGGACACAAGGAGCAGTGCGATTTGCGGCTGCGGCGCTATGGGCAAGCCGACTAAGGTCATTTTCTACCACAGAGGCACGAAGGACACAGAGAGCAGTCTTCAAGATTGGCTCTCTTTTTATTTTTCCTGTTTGATTGGCTGGGGAATGTTGTCAGATGATGTAGAAATGAATCGCAATTTCAATCGGCATGTTCTCATCGAGGTAAAAGCGGATCTTTTCGCCGTCCAACGCCGCGTTCCTTTAATTCCCGCGCTGTCTCGATTTGCTGCCGAATATCCGCATCAAGCTCGTCTCTATGCTCGTAATAATATGCCAGTGCCGCATAAACTTGCGCCAGCGTAATTTGATAATCAAAAGCGATTTCGTCAGGGCTGCGCTGATGGAAAAGCGTTGCCATCACAACATCCGTCACCCGCAAGCCAGTGCCAACAATGCAGGGACGCCCGCCGCGTATCTTCGGGTTGCGATAAATCAGGTTGATGCTTTCTATGGTATTCATGGCGGTCTCCCCTTTATAAATACTCCACTTTGTTTTCCATATCATCGGGTGTATAGGCTGAATACATCAAGTCCAAATAATTTACCCAAGTACCGATTTGGTGAGTGGCTTGCTGACCAAACACAATACCCCCATGTTCAACCCCCGCGCTTGCCAGTTGAATAAAGTCACTATCTTGTGTACACAGCACACAGCCTAGCTCAGTTGCTCGCCGCAGATGATTACGATCATCATCCCCAAGTAATCCCAAATCGCGAACCGTCACTACATCAATACCACGGTTCTTTAGTTGCGCCGCAATTTCAATCGGCATGTTCTCATCGAGGTAAAAGCGGATCTTTTCGCCGTCCAACGCCGCGTTCCTTTAATTCCCGCGCAGTCTCGATTTGCTGCCGAATATCCGCATCAAGCTCGTCTCTATGCTCGTAATAATATGCCAGTGCCGCATAAACTTGCGCTAGCGTGATTTGATAATCAAAAGCGATTTCGTCAGGGCTGCGCTGATGGAAAAGCGTTGCCATCACAACATCCGTCACCCGCAAGCCAGTGCCAACAATGCAGGGGCGACCGCCGCGTATCTTCGGGTTGCTGTAAATCAATTCAATGCGGTGTATGGTATTCATGGCGGTCTCCTTTACAAATACTCCACATGATTTTGCATATCAGCCATTACATAGTTTTCGTGCATGTTTTTCAGCCGGTTGACCCATCTTCCGATTGTATGGATTTCTTTCAGACCAAATATGATCCCAGCATGCTCGACACCATCAGCCGCCAGCCGAAGAAAATCCTTGTCATAAGTACATAGTACACGGTCTTGTTCGGCAGCGCGGCGCAAATGGCTCAGATCATCATCACCGAGTAGACCCAAATCTCGAACGGTAACTGCATCAATGCCATGTTTTTTCAACTCAACAGCAACTGCAACCTGCACATTTTCATCAAGATAAAAGCGGAGGACGGCGGCTTCCAATGCGCTTTTCCTTATATTCCCGCGAAATCCTGATGTCCTCGCGGATGTCTGTGTCGATTTCGTCCTGGTTCTCGTAATAATAGGCCAAGGCGGCATGCACCTGTCCCAATGTAACCTGAAAATCCTCCGCGATTTGCTCGGGGCTGCGCTCACCGAATTGCATGGACATCACGACATCCAGCACCCGCAAGCCAGTGCCAACAATGCAGGGACGGCCGCCGCGTATCTTCGGGTTGCGATAAATCAGGTTGATGCTTTCTATGGTGTTCATGGCGGTTTCCTTTTTGTTCTATGGTGCATTATCTTTTGTTTCTGCTCCGAGAATGCTGCCGCGCTCGTCAATAACCATGGTCCCCGCAATTTTGTCATGCCAGGTCTGCGATTCCCTGTCCAGTAATGCCCACAGGTATCCCAGCAGGAACATCCCGCTCAGAGTATAGCCGATGACATTGCGCAGCAGGGCATCCACCAAGGTAAAGCGCCCGCCGTTCTTTTTGATGGCGCGCAGACCCAGGATCATCTTGCCCGGCGTCTGTCCATTGAAGCGGGTCATAAAAAACAGGTTGTAGGCGGCGCTGACAAGCAGGTTGATGATGAAAAAATCGCTTTGGAATTGAGAGATGGCGTCAGCAAAGAGAGCCTCGTCCCTGGATAGCATCGCCGTTTCCAGCGTCAGGAAGCCCCCGATAATGACCATGACCATGATCGTCGGGATTGTCACAATAATCCCGTCAATCAGGAGGGCAAGCCAGCGTTTGCCGATGGATGCCAGCTTGATTTGAGGCCGAGCGGGTGCTTTGACTGGGGCGGGAGGCTCATCACTTTGGACGCGGATAATATCGGCAAGCTCAGCCCGCGCCATGGGATGGGCGGGGTCAATTTCCAGCGTCTTCTCCAAGAATTCGACTCGCTGGCCGTGGTTCATCGCTGCCTGCGATGCCAGATAATAGGCCGCGGCGCTGGGCTTATCCGCCAGTTCCTCGCGCAGCAGCGCCCGCGCGGCATCCATCTGAAAGCTGTCAATCGCCTGCTGGATTTTTGCCAATCTGTCTGTCATGCCGCTCCCTGAACCTTCCAATGACGCCAACCCTATCATACCTGATTTTGCCTTGATTGTGCTATGATGGGCTGGGTGGATGAAATCGGTAAGGGTGCGCCAGACGTACAGCGAATCGGGCCAAACGATGACTGACCATGCCAGACAAATCGGGGCGAGCAAAGCCGGCCGGCGGTTTATTGCCCAGATGACCCTCTATAATGCGGGCGATTTTGAGCGTCTGCGCCAGTTCATGCACAGCGGCTATGATGACGTGGTGCTGATGTCGAATCCGGTTGACCGCCGCCTGCTCGACTTGAAAGCGGCGCGCAAGCTGCACGGGCGGCTCAAGGTGGCGGCGGTCGAGTCGGCTGAAGAATATGCGCTTCAGCTTGTCATGGCATCCGAAAAAGGCACCGCCAGGCTGCGCCTGAAGCTGATTGTGGGCGAGAATTATCCGCATCAAATCAAGCATTACTCGCTTCTGCCCATCGAAGCGGATGAATAGCAAAGGCGGCCGCTCCATGACCAAGACCCCGATTCTGCATCGGCTCAGCATCAACACCGAACTTGCCACCCGCATTTTGACGGGCTTTATTCGGGACAGCATCACCAAAGCGGGGATGTCCCGCGCTGTGGTAGGCTTGTCGGGCGGCATTGACTCGGCCGTATCGGCCTATTTGTCTGCCAGAGCGCTCGGCGCCGAGAATGTGCTGGCGGTGCGGATGCCCTACAAAACCTCGTCGGCGGACAGCCTCCATGATGCCGAAGCTGTGATTGAGGATTTGGGGCTGGCGCATATCACCCTGCCGATTACCGATATGGCTGACCCCCTGATTCGGCGCTTCCCCAAAATTAGCCGGCTGCGCCAAGGCAATATCATGGCGCGGATGCGTATGATTGCCTTATATGACCAGTCGGTGGCTTGGGGCGGCCTGGTGATGGGCACCAGCAACAAGACCGAGTTTCTGCTGGGTTACAGCACCATCTACGGCGACAGCGGCGTCGCCTTGCATCCCATAGCCGACCTGTACAAAGTTCAGGTGCGTCAGCTTGCCCGTCATCTGGGCGTTCCCGATTCGATTATCGACAAAGCCCCCTCTGCCGATTTATGGGTCGGGCAGACCGACGAAGATGAACTTGGCTTTCGTTATGATGATGCCGACCAGGTCTTGTTTCTGCTGGTGGACGAGCGCTATACGGTCGATGAGGTCGCTGAAGAAGGCTTTGACCGCGGCTTCGCCGTGGACATCTGGGAGCGGGTCAAAGCCAATCACTATAAGCGCACAATGCCCAACATCGCCAAAGTCAGCAAGCGCAGCATTGGGCATGATTTCCTCTATCTGCGCGATTACACCGGCCGCGCCGGCCGAGTTTAACCGGCAGCGTCCCTACATCCCATTGACCCTGGAGGCCTGAATCTTGTAGATGACGCGCTGCTCTTTGCCCTTGCCCTCCGGATTAAAGGCATAGTAGTCGTCATTGCCGGCATACATCCCTGCCAGCTTGTTAATATGCGCCAGAGCAGCCTCCGATTCATCGAAAACGACCACTTCACCGCGAACTTCTATCCAATGAAACGGGTTGCCCGGGTCAATGCTCAAGACGGTGACCTTGGGATTGGCGCGGATATTTTTGTCTTTGCGCCGCCCAACTGCCGAGTTAATCCACACTTGGCCGCCTTCCAGGCTTGCCCAAACTGGCGTCACCTGGGGCTGACCATCGGGATTGGTGGTGGCGAAAGCGACGACGATGGGTCTTTCGAGCAGGTCTTTGAGATGGTCGGGGATGGTTGCGGACATGGTTTTGCGCTCCTTTTTGAATCAGATTGCGTAAAATACAGGTTGGGACAGGCTGCCCTGCTAGTCGGTGGCGGCGAGCCGCTTGCCATCCATTTCAGCATCGCCGGATTCCCCGCCGCCGAGCAGTTCTGCCAGGGTCAGCCCTTCTTTCGGCTGGGCGGATGGATGATAATGATACAGCAAACTGCCAAGCAGTCGAGCCACATCCTCCGCCAGACGCTGCCTGTATGCCTTATAAGTCTCGTCAGGCAGCAGCCCATTAAGCGTATAAATATAACTTTCGGGGATGCGGGCGCCGATAATCCCGAATTCCGGTTCCCACTGGTCAATGAGATGCCAGGCATTGTCGCGGCATTGATGCAACTCGAACACGATGCGCACCTCGCCATGCTGCCCCTCAAAACGCAAATCCAGCGCCATCGGCAGCATCCTGTTCTGCTTGCTGACGGGTTTGAGGGCGGCTTTGCTCAGTTGTCGGGCGACAGGCAGCAGCGCCCGATGCAGCTGCTGCTGGTCATACTCTCTGGCGCGGCGGACGACCTTGTTCAGCCGCCGCGTGAGCTTCGCCGACATAATCACTTCCGTGCGATTGATGCGCCCGTACATATCATACTGCGCTGTGCGAATCGCCTTGATGACCCAGCCGCCGAGCGGAAAGCCTTCCATATCCACAAGCCGTTTAAGCACCACCACATGATTGGGGGCGCAGGGCGCGACAATCAGGTTGTTCTGGGCGTGCTGCTGCCAGCTTTGTCGGCGGCCCGCCGTCGAATCCGGGTCGTGATAGCTATTGACCGCATAAGGCGGATACCATGTGCCGAATTTGGGCGCGGGATACAAGAGCAAACGCAGCAGCAGGCTCAAGAACCAGAGCAGGAACAAGACCAGAACGACCATCACCAGCCCAATCAAAATCTGCGCGGTGGAATACTGACTGTCGTTCAGGCGAATGCCGTCCGCACGAAAACCGATGCCCAGGTCGATGACAGGAATCATCAAATCATAAGCGACATCCTCGCTCACGCTGACCCTGAACAGCTGGCTGTTATTGAGGGCAGTCGAACTGTCACGCGATTCGTAGCGGTCGATTCCGACCTCGACTGTGAAAAAGTTGTCGCCAGCTGGAAAATCCGCCAGGTTCAATTCAAACTCAACCGTCACCTCATCGCCGCCGAAAATGATGGGCAGCGGCTGGCTGATGGTGATGTTTTCGCTGCTGTTGTGCAGCACATCGATTTGGGTTGCTTCGATGGCATCGCCGCCCTGGTTGCGCACCGTGAAGACCACTGTGGCCGTCGCGCCGTCATCGGAATAGCTCACCCTGGGCGGTGACACCGCGTAATCCCGCGCGGCGGGCTGTGCCATGCCGACGAAGCATAGCATCCAGGCGCAAACCAGAACTTTCCATCGTGCCATCTCACGAAAACCTTTGCCTTGAACCACCAGAACCGAAATGCCCCTGCGGACAGGCCCGCACCTTAACTATAAACCTGTTTGGATGGTTTTCCAAGTCGGACCTTGTTCCCAAAAAAATCAAAAACACCCCGTCCTTTTAACCCGCGGCCGGTCAATGTTCACCGCACCTCATCGAGTATCATGGCGGCGCATTTTTCACCATCATTGAAATCATACTCCATGAGCGAACTCCAGCTTGCGGATTTTATCCTGTTACTATACCTTGAGTCGGGGGAGATTGCGAAACCTCGTCGGATGAGGGAGCGCCTGTGACAGTGGAGAGGGGCGGCTGGATGAAGAGGCCGGATGACAAGCGGATTGACAGCCTGATTGCGAGCTTGGCAAGCGCCAAAACCGCCGCCGATGCCTGCAACGAATATGCGCCGACCGACCCGAATAATGCCATTCGGCGGGCGAATCTGCGGCTCTATCTACAGGCGACGGCAGCGCGGCGGCCGTCCGTCCTGCTGGTGATGGAAGCGCCTGGCTATCGCGGCTGCCGTTTGACCGGCGTGCCGGTAACGAGCCGAAAAATCCTGTTGGAAGGCGTGCCGGCGCTGAATATGTTTGGCGCGGCGGCCGGCTTTCGCGATGTCGATGAGCCCGGCTTTGAGCGCGTCTATGGCG
>DAOUKA010000214.1:0-7954 GCA_034421915.1 Anaerolineae bacterium | reverse complement strand
ACACACATTTAATGTGCCCATTCACAACTATGAACGCTTGCCCCCACTTAAAGCGCCGGCAGGTTATGTGTATGTCATTCAGGATGTGGACATCAGCAAATGCTACAAAATTGGTTACACAAATCACCCGGCAACCCGTATGATGAATTTTGGTGTACAGTTGCCCTTGAAAATAAAAGTGATAGCCATGCTCATAACATCCAATGCTTCAGCATTAGAGCAAGAATTGCACCGCCGTTATGCTGACCAAAGGACACAGGGAGAGTGGTTCAAGTTGACGGAAGCAGACATAGAAGAAATTCGCAGGATATGAGACAAGCTCCGTTGTCTTTGTGGCAAAAAATCAAGCCCCCGAAAAGATTGCCTTATTCATCAACACGAAGCGTCCCCAGCACGATGGTGTTGTTTTGCGCCCCTTCGACATTCGTCAGCACATCGTAACGAATGGCATCGGGCAAGGCATACCAGCCAGTTAAAACCAGATAATCACCGGCGGGCAATCCCTTCAGGTCAAGCAGCACCGTTTCGGTGCGCTCCGACATCGCTTGAATTTCCCCAAAGCTGTCATCCCTCTGGGTCATCAAACGGCTGTTTTCGTCCAAAACATGAACAAAGCGGACATCATTTGCCGAACGTTCGGAGCCAAAGCGCCACCAGAAACGTATCGGCAAGGTCTCGGCAAACTGCTGCGGCATATAATAGCCCAACAATTCGATATCGGCTTCGATGCGTATCGGATCATAGATGGGCCCGCGGGTTAAGGCCTCAATTTCGACAGCCTCTATCGCAACATCGCGGCACAGCAGTACCGTGGCGTCGATACGTTGGGGACAGGGCGGATCCAAGGCGATGCGAAAGGTATGATAGCCCGGCCGCGCAATCGGCAACGGCAGGGATAAAGCGGTCTCGCCATTGATGATCCGCGTTTGCAGGGGGACATCATTGAGCAGGAAGTGGACGCGGCGGTTTTTCGCTTTTAGAGTGGCGCGGTACTCCAGCCAGCCCGACTGCTCTTTATAGATAAAGGTCAGATGCGGCTCTTCAGTCGGCGTGACCGAATAGACGGCATCGAGGGCGACATACGGCATCGGATTCTCGAAGAGGGCAAAGCGCTCATCTTCATAGAACGGCTCGCCAAGCTGGCGCCGCGCCCGCCCGAACAGCGTCTCCAACTCTCCGATTTCGGCGGCGCGCGCCTTGTTAAGAATCACCATATCGACGCCGGCCTCCGCCAGCAGGGGCGGCTGAAAGTTAGCGAGCAAGGCCAATCTGGCGGGGTCTACGGGCGACTGGCGCGTATCCTGCCCGCCGACAAGCGCCTTGCCATGCGCCGTTTGCAGATAAAGCGCCTCCTTGGCCGCCAGAAGATGCTGATAGGGCGCATTGTAAATCACGCGGATGTCATCGCGGGCCTTCAGGTCATGTATCGCCTGGGGGATGTCCGCTGGAACGGTCGGGAAGCCATCGAAAAATTGGTAATCTTTATACAAAAGGATGGCGAATGCGAACGCGAAGCCATAACGCAAATAGCGATTCCGTTGGGAGATGATGCGGCTTGACCACAGAGTGGACATGCCATAGCCCGCCAGCATGGCAAAGGCAGCCGCAAAGAGGAACATGAAACGGCCGGGGGTGCGGGCAAGCTCAAAGACTGGCAGCTGGATGACGAGCGCATAAGGCAGCGGCACAATGGCATCATAACCGGCAATCGACAGGGTGAGGGGCTGGTCGAAGACTTTGAGAACGGGGCCTAAGGCCAGCAGCCAAGATGTAAAGGCGACCAGCAGCCACCAGCGCGCCCTGCGCTTGCTCAAGACCCCGATGAGCGCCAGAATCGCGCCCAGCAGGCCGATATAGCTGGCGCCTTCGCCCAGATTGCGCCCCAGCACAGCATGCGAATGCAGCGCGATATGGCCCCAGAAGGGATTTTCAAACGAGGGCGAGACCAGCCCCAGCAGGTCGATGCTATAGCGCACGAATCCGCCGGCCGCGGCATACTGCTGCGTCTCCCCAAGTATGGGCAGCAGGAACAGCAGCAGCAGTCCAGCCCCCAGCAGGCTGACCGATGCTGCGCGGGTCGCGCCCACAAAGTCCCGCCGCGCCAGACGCGCCAGCACGAACAAAGCCGTCAAGGGCATCAGTGCATAAATAATCTGCAAGGCATGACCCATGCAAGCCAGCAGAAAGAACAGCAAAGCCCCCAGAAACCAGCGCCAGCCGCCCCTGTCGGCATATTCAAACAGGCACAGCAGCAGCAAAGGCAGGGGCCATTGCACCATCAACCCGATATGACCGTCAAACAGATGACCCTGAAATATCGGGAACACCATAAACGCCAGGCCCGCCATCCAAGCTGGAAGCGGGTGGTCATCCGCCAGTCGGCGGCGCGCCAGCAGATACATGGCACAGCCGTTCAAGGTCATGCTGAAGAGGAGGGTCAGATTGTATGCCATCGCCAGCGGCATCATCAAGGCAAAGAGCCAAGCCGGGAAGAATTGCAGGGGATGCGCCCATAATTGCAGGGCGGCGAAACCTTGGGGATAGCCGAGGTTGGCATGCCAGAAAATATCATCGCCATTCGCCAAGGCGGTCCGAAACCACCAGATATGACGGGCCATCTCGTAGGCATCGCCGGTATCTCCCCCCAGAAACTGTGTCGAAAGCGAGGTCAGAATAGGCGAAGCAAGGCTGAGGGCAACCAAGAAATAAGCTAGACAAGCGAGGATCAAGTGGCGCGTCCGTCTGGGCAAGGCAAATCCTTAGGCGATTATATCGTTAAGGGGCAGGCTCGGCCGAAAGCAGCAGGCGCGACAAGCGCGTTCGGTAAATGCGATAGGGCGCTTCGTGCCTGAACACCAGAAAGATGTCCCGGTTCACATACAGGCTGACGCCATCAATGCGCAGCAGATAATTGTCCCGCTGCCGCCCGCGCCGCAGCACGCGCTCGACCTCGCCGGCCAGCACCTCGATGCCGCCAGAGCGCAAATCGCTGGCGGTGCGCATATACGAACGCCCCAAACTGCCGGTCATCACGGCATTAACCACCGTCAGCAAACCGCCCGCCGCGCTCAAAATCAAGCTCTGGCCCCGCTGACCGAAGAAGATGAACAGGGCTGCCGCCAGCGCCAGCGCCAAGAACAAGGCGGCCGCCATCAGGATATGCCGCCGCCGCACCGCTTTGATGCGTTCAATCTGCGCCTGACTTAGATGTCCCTGGCGGTTGGCAGTCAGGTCGGCTTGGGTGAAGTTCATCGCCGCCATGAGCGGGGCAGCGTCTGGGGTCATCGTCAGCCATCCCCGCGTGTCGGCTCCGATGCAGCCTCGTCCGTCAATTCAGCCGACATCGGCGCGGTTTGCTGTTCGGCATTCAGCGAGGCGGGCAGATTCTCGATATAAATGGATTGGCTTGGGAAGGCGAAGCTAAGACCCAGCCCTTCGACAATGCCCATAATTTCCAGATACAAGGCTTCTTTGCGGGCGGTGAACTGCCGAAAATCAGCCAGCAAGACCTGACAAATCACCAGAACATCGAGCGAACTGGCGCCGAAATCCACAAAATGGACGATGACCGACTCCGGATCGACATCATCCGCATTTTGGAGCATATCACGGATGCCCTGCACCAGCTGGCGCATCTGCTCCGATGTCGTGCCGTAAGTCACAGTCAGCGTGACATTCAGGCGGCGCTTCTCCAGCCGTGACCAGTTCAGCACGATGGCGCTGCTCAAGAGGTTGTTGGGCACGGTCACCAGGCCCTGGTCAAGCTGTCGGATGCGGGTCGAGCGCATGCCGACCGACTCCACGATGCCCGTGACCGCCTGCGTTTTGATGAAATCCCCCACTTTGAAGGGATTATCGGAGATGATGGCGGCAAAGCCGAAGAGATTGGCGACGGTGTCCTGCGATGCCAGCGAAATGCCGATGCCGACCACACCCAGCGAGGCAATGAGGGCGGTGACATCGAATTTGAGTTCTTGCAGGACAAAGATCGCGCCCAGGGCGATAATCAGATATTGGACGACCGTATTCAAAAAGGGCAGCAGCCGTTCGGGGATGGTCAAGCCGGTCACCTGTTTGAACCAGACCGGCCGCAGCGAAACCATATTAAACAGTTTGACGGCGGCATAAAAGGCGGCCCCAATCATCAAGGTACGCGCCAGTGTTTCGACAATCTGCTGGATTTCGCTGCCGAAGTTGAACAGATTGACGGTAATGATCAGCGCGATGCCCATCACCGCAATCCGCAGAGGCGACAGCATCTCGTCCACCAGCATATCATCAACATCAGTCCGCGTGCGCGCCGCCAGCAGACGTATGGGGCGCACCAGAATCACCGTCAGCGCCTGGCGCAAGATCAGGGTCACCAGCACCGCCACAATAAACAGGATGAGATTGAGGATAATATCCTGAATAAGCGGCGGCAAATCTTCTATGAACGGGAGTTGATTGATTAAATCCATCATTCGTCTGACCCTTTCGGCTGTCGTGATGAGAATCCGCTCAAGAGCAGCCTGGACAGCCCCGAAACAAGCGGCTCAGAAGTTCGCGGTCGATCATCGCCATACAGCCTTATCGTCTATAACTGGATGCCTTGGCGATAAGCGACAACCTTGCGTTCATAATCATCGATATACTGCTGCAGCCTGCTTTCAAGCTCCTCCCACTCGGCGCTCTGGAACAGCTGATGCAAGACCTCGGCGCTTTCGGTTACAAAATCAAGCCGGCGCATCGGATAATCACCATAGGCGACATGCCAAACCATGTGCAGATAGACGCCCAGTTTGCGGATGGCGGGCAAAAAGCTGTTAAGCATATAGCGCTTGTACTGGTCCTGTTTATCGAATTGGATATTGTAAAATAGGATGAGCCTGTATTTGGGCTGGATGTGTTGGGTTGCTGGCATGGTTCGTCTGTCGCTGTCGAAATAAAGGTTAGCCTAACTGTATCACAGATTTCCGCGAAGTGGTAATTGCCAACTGATTTGACATTGGAAAACGCGTGTGTTAAATTGTCAAGTGATGGGAGTTTTCCGTTTCGTTCATCAATCTAAATCAATTTTGAGGAGGCAGTTAATATGAATTTGCAAAAGGCATCGCGTTGGTTCGTTAGCATCGTTTTGTTCGCCGCCTGCGTCGTGCTGGCTTTGCTGGCACAGGCACAGTCGGGGGGGGGGGGGCAGACTCCGAACCCAACAAATGCTACTCCGAATGGGATTTCTGCAATGCCGGGACTGAAGCCGAGAATGCCTATCACTGGCGGCTGGGCTGGTGCGTCGCCGCCGTTGAGCGCGGCGCGGTGTCGGTATCGGTGAGCGCCTGTATGGGGCGGGAAGAGGGGACGGTGTCTTATCCCCGTTCGTCCTCGTCGTCAGCAGCCGCGGACGACAACAAGTGCTATACGGAGTGGGATTTTTGCAATGCTGGAAGTGAAGCCGAGAATGCCTATTTCTGGAAGCTGGGATGGTGCGCGGCGGCGGTTGAGCGCGGCGCCATGTTAGGAGAACTGGGTCATTGTATGCGTGGAGAAACCCCACCAACAAGAGCAGCCCCGCCGCCCGATGAGACGCAGGATTTGCCTTGGTCAAGGGCGCTCTGCTACACCGCGTATCCAGACCAACTCGGCCCAGATGGCGAACATATATGTGGATGGGATGCGACTTTACCGCCATGGATGGAGTGCTTTTCGCGAAGCGGTGTGTATCCATACGACTGTGACAGGCATGTTCTCAATCGTGCGGCGCGTACTGCTACTGCGAGTGGCTGAGCCTTGGGTAAAAGAAGCATAAGATGGTGACAGTTGAAGCGGGGGCGCTTATGACACGGGCGTCCCTGTTCTTATCAACTGATTTGACATGGGAAGCTGCGGGTGTTAAACTAGTCGAGCGATGGGAGGTTTCCTGTTGGTTAATCGATTCAAATTAGTTTTGTAAGGAGTGTTCAAGATGAAGTTGCAAAAGGTATCACGTTGGTTCGTTAGTGTTATTTTGTTCGCCGCCTGCGTCGTGCTGGTCTTGCTGGCCCAGGCGCAGTCGGGGGGGGGGGGGCAGACCCTAGACCCAGCCCCCAATAAATGCCACACCGAATGGGATTTCTGCAATGCCGGCAGTGAAGCCGAAAATGCCTACCACTGGCGACTGGGATGGTGCGTCGCCGCCGTCGAGAGTGGCGCGGCATCGGTATCGGTGAGCGCGTGCATGGGGCAGGAAGAAGGAACCGTCTCTTATCCCCGCTCGTTATCATCATCATCCGCTTCGTCGGTTTCGTCCATGCCAGAAGGCGCACAGCCCAACAAGTGCTACACCGAATGGGATTTCTGCAACGCGGGAACTGAAGCCGAGAATGCCTATTTCTGGCGGCTGGGATGGTACAGCGCGGCTGAAGAGCGCGGCGAGGTGTCGGTGTCGCTGTATGAGTTTATGGGCGGAGCAGCGCCAACAGCCGTGCCAAGAAGAATAGCAAGAGCAGGCGGAAGCGGAGGAGGAAGCGGCGGCCCGCGGCCGGAGGTGTCGCCGGATTTGCCTTGGGGAAGGGCGTACTGCCTGATGACGTATCCAACCAACCTACTACCAGGCGGCAACACTTATATATGTGGATGGGATGCGACTTTACCGCCATGGATGGAGTGCGCTGTGCGGCGCGCCGAGTCGCCATGGGACTGTACGAGGCATGGTCTCAGTGGCGCGGCGCGTACCGCTACCGCTCAAGGCTGAGGGGGAAAGCATAGCATATAACAGTCGAAGCGGGGGGCGCTTGTAACGCAGGCGCCCCTGTTTTGTCCTGATGGGCTTGCCGATTTTCGGCTTGGGTTTGCGTACAGTGCCAGTTTGCGCTAAGGTTGGTTAAAACCGCTCGATAAGAGGGATGCAATTCATGCAGGATTTGCAACTGGCGATTGACGATTTGCGCCGCCGGGCGCAGAACACGACCGACCCCCAGGCGCGGGCTGAACTCGAACAGGAAGCCCGCGATTTATTGACCGAAGCCAAAAATACGCCCCTGGAGGCGGATGCGCAGGCCCTGTTCTCCCAGATTGCCGGCAGCCATCATCCAGCCGGGTCGCATACCACCCGCATCCGCGGCTTGGTGCGCCGCGCCCGCATTCGGATTGAAATCGCGGGGAATGACGATGATATTGACGAAGCCATCGACATTCTGGCAGATGCGCTGCAGCTGGATGCCGGCCATCCCGATGTCATCAGCCTCTTGCAGCAGGCTGGCTCTCACAGCGCCCAATTCAAACAGCGCGTTCAGGAATTATTCGAGCGCCATCAGGTGGATTCAGCGCCGGCGCAGGAAGCCGCCCCGCCCCCGCCCGCGCCGACTGACCGGCCGCCGCCGCAGTATGCGAGCGCCGAACCCGACAGCCAGAGCGAAGCCGCCAGCCGCCCTGCCCGCGCTGAAGGCGAACGCGGCTTCCAAAGCACGGCGACGCTGGACGAACTGCTTTCGCGTTTGACCGAGTATTATTATTCGGGCGAATATCAGCAGACCATCGACACCGCCAACCGCATCCTGGCGATTCAGTCCAGCAACCCGACGGCACTCGAATACCGCGAGAAATCCGAAGACAATCTGATTCGGGGCATCGTGCCTGACCATCGCATCCCCTTTGAGGCGCGGGTCGCCTATAACCGCGCCAATTCGCTGGTGCGCGCCGGCAATTATGAGGAAGCCTCGGGCTTGTACAAGGAGGCGCGCCAAATTGCCGAGCGCGATGGCATCCTGACGTGGAAAGATGTCGAGCAGGCTTTGCTGGATATTCAGGATTTGGCGCTGGCGCGCGAACTGCTGGTGGATGGCGACCGCCTGATGGCAGCCGACAACTGGTCGGAGGCGCTGCGCAAATATGAAGGCGCGCTGCGAGTCGTGCCGAATGACCCGCAGGGCGAAGAACGGGTCGAGATGGTGCGGCGCATCCAGCAGGATATTGACCAGATTTCGGTCAATATGCACAC
>DAOUKA010000213.1:0-2460 GCA_034421915.1 Anaerolineae bacterium | reverse complement strand
ATCTATGAACATATCTATCGAAATTAGAGAAGGACACTGGCATGGGTGGGATATCGCTAAATTATTTGATACGGCGCTTAATGGTCTTTTTCCTCTCGCTTTGGTTGGCAGCGACTTTGGTCTTCATTATCCCACGCTTGGCACCGGGCGATCCGATTTCGGCAATGGTTGCCCGTATGTCCCAGCAGGCCGGTTTCGTGGAAAACGCCGATTTAATCATTGAAGGCTGGAAAGAACGTTTCGGACTTAACGACCCGGTTTACGTACAATATTTCCGCTACATGGGGAATCTGCTACGGGGCGATCTGGGCTATGCCATGGCAAGATTCCCTTCCACTGTCACAGAGTTGGTTGGGCGGGCCTTGCCTTGGACACTCGGCTTGGCTGGCATCGCAACGCTGATCTTCTTCATTGTGGGCAACCTGTTTGGCGCGCTGCTGGTATGGAAAAAGACACCGCAGCTGGTCAAAGTGATGATACCCATATCGATGACATTCACTTCCATTCCACCCCTGCTGGCGGGCTTGCTGCTCGCCTATGTTTTCAGCTTCAAGCTCAAGGTTTTTCCACTTGCATACGCCTACAGTCATGGTCTACAGCCAGAACTAACCCTGGAGTTCATTGGCAGCGTGCTTTATCACGGCTTTTTGCCAGCGATGGCGATTGTGCTGGTGTCATTCGGCTATCAGGCGCTGGGCATGCGCGGCATGATGGTTACGATTGAGGGCGAGGATTACATGATTTTGGCACAAGCGAAAGGTCTGAAGTCCTTCTATGTCCTGTACCGCTATATGATCCGCAATGCCATCCTGCCCCAGATGACATCGCTTGCCGTCTCGATTGGCACGCTGGTCGGCGGTGTGGTGCTGGTCGAAGTCATCTTCAATTACAACGGCATGGGCACGTTAATCTACACGGCCATCCGCGAGCAGGATTTCGGTTTGATCCAGGGTACAGCCTTCATCCTCATTATGACCAGCGCACTGGCGGCGCTTATCATTGATTTGAGCTATCCACTGATTGACCCGCGCATTAGCCTGGAAGGGAGATAATTATGGCTGAAGAATCAAAACTGAAGGCTGCTCCTTTGGCTGGCGGCACCAAAAAAGCAGGCTTGTTCAACCGCTTTGACAACCCCTGGCTCAACTGGAAGTTTCTGGGGGGTGCTGGGATATTGACAATCATAGGCATACTCATCCTGATTGGCTATATCTTCTGGGATACGAGTTTAGCGCTGTCCGCCAGCTCGCCATTGAATTTGCCACCAGTCGGCTTCACCAACTGGCGCGGTCAGGAAGGCGTTCCTGAACACCCACTAGGCACAGAAAACAGCGGGCGCGATATGCTGGCGCTCATCATTGTGGGCACACCGCGCACCATCGGCGTCGGCGTGATTGCCGCCTCAGTCGGTATGCTGGCTGGCATTGTTCTGGGCTTTACGGCTGGCTTCCTCGGCGGCTGGGTTGATGATGTCATCCGCTTGGCGACCGATGTCATCATCCCCATTCCACCACTGCTGGTGCTGATTGTCATCCAATCGGCCTTGGGGCGGGTGGATTTGGTGACGATGGCGCTGTTGATTTCGCTCTTTGCCTGGGCGACGCCAACCCGCTTTATCCGTGCCCAGGTACTTAGTATGCGCGAGAGTGGCTATGTGCAGATGGCGCGTCTGTCTGGCGTGCCGGTGCGCAACATCATGTTCCGCGAGATTATGCCCAACCTGCTGCCCTATCTGGCTGCCAGCTATATCGGCAATATGGCCGGCGCCATCATCAATGCTATCGGGCTGGAAGTGCTGGGCTTTGGTCCGCAGCGCATTCCATCGCTGGGGGTCGCTATCTTCTTCTCGATTGAGGCGGCTGCCTTGCTGCGCGATATGTGGTGGTGGTGGGGCTTGCCGACTCTCATTCTGGCGATTTTGTTTATCGCGCTGCTGTTAATCAATCTCGGCTTGGATGAAATCGCCAATCCACGCCTGCGTAAGGCATAGGGCAGACAAGGGAATGAATATGTCAGAATACAGTAAATCCGACCGCGAGCGCGTTGTTTTGAAGGTCGAAAAACTCAGGATTCACTATGCCACACCGCAGGGGGATGTCATTGCCGTGAGCGACATCAGCTTCGAGCTTTATGAGGGCGAGACGCTCGGCTTGGTGGGCGAGAGCGGGTGTGGGAAGTCAACGACAGCCTATGGCATTTTGCAGCTGGTGCAACCGCCAGGGTATATCGTGCATGGCAGCGTTCAGGTGAACGGCACGGAAGTGCTGGATTTGGAGGAAGAGGCGCTGCGGGAGTTTCGCTGGACGGGGCTGTCGCTGATCCCGCAGGGGGCGATGAACTCGCTCAACCCGACCATGCGCGTCAAGAACCAGATTATGGATGTCATCGAGGCGCATGAGGGCCGGCAGAGAGACAGGGAGGCGCTGAAAGAGCGGATATTGGACTTGTTCCAGAAGGTGG
>DAOUKA010000212.1:0-6653 GCA_034421915.1 Anaerolineae bacterium | reverse complement strand
CGGCTGTACGGCCGCCATAGCCAATCGTAAAAATTTCGCGCATTCAGGGCCTCCTAGCGAATTCGCCAGTCAAAGGGGGTGAGGAACTGCGCCCGCCCCGTCATCATCTCGATATTGTCGACCACATATTTTGCCAGCGCGGCTGGGTTCTTTTCCGCCAGCTGGACGCCGACGGGCTTGCCCTTGCCGCGCACCAGCACGAAAGGCGCGGTCGGCGGCAGCTTCGCCAGTTCACGCGCTTTGCTGATGGCGCCGTGCAGATTGCCGATTTCGTCGACCAGCCCATTGTTCAGCGCCTGCTCGCCGGTAAAGACTCGGCCGCCGCCGATGGCATCGATGTCTGCGCTGGTTTTGCCGCGGCTGTCGGCGACGCGCGTCAAAAAGCGGGCGTAGATATGTTCGATGCTGCTACGGACAATCTGGCGCTGGGCATCGGTGAATTTGCTTTCGCTGGCGTTCATATCCGCATTATCGCCGCGCAGATAAGAAAAGGCGTTAAAGCGCAGCTTCCTGAGCAAATCACTGTTGACCAATTTGCCCATAATCACCCCAATCGAGCCGGTAATCGTGCCGGCCTGGGCGATTATCCAGTGCGCTGGCGTGGCGATGTAATAGCCGCCCGAAGCGGCCACACCGCCCATAAACACCACCAGCGGCCGGGATTTGGCGAATTCCTCCAGGGCGGATGCCATGGATTCGGAGGCAGTCGCCGAGCCGCCGCCGCTGTCGATATAAAGCACCAGAGCGGCGCAGTCGGGGTCTTTCATCAGGCTGCGCACCTGCTGATTGAGGGTGATGTCGCCCAGCCGCTCGCCGCCGACAAAGGGGACTGGAATCGGCAGATCGCTCGGCGGGCTGGCGCTTTCGCCATCCACAATCAGCCCGCCGGCATAAATCACAGCGACATACTTCTGGGCGAAATCATGCGCGGGCAGATAAATCTGCTGATTGGCTTCTTCCCACAGCGTAATTTTGGTGATGCCCAGATATTCGACCAGATGTTCCTCGTTCATAATCCCGTCGATATAACCTTTTTCGAGGGCGTCCGCGCCCAGGTGAAGGGCCTGGTTAATCATCTGTCTGACGGCATTCGGCTTCATCTTGCGGGTGGAGGCGATGCCGTCCAGGAGCATATCAAAGGTGGAATCGAGCAGCCAGTTGGTTTGTTCGCGCCCTTCGGCAGAGGGTTCGGTGCGGGTGAGGCTGTCGGCGGCGCCTTTGTAAGGCGAAATGGCTACCGCATCGAATTGCAGGCCGACCGCTTCCAGCCCCGCTTGCAGAAACACCTGCTGGCTGAACAGGCCGGAGGTTTCCAGCATGCCGCCGGGCGGCAGCAGGATTTCATCGCAGGCGCTGGCGACATAATAATCCAGCGTGCGATAGCCGGGCGCATAACTCAAGGCGCGTTTGCCTTTTTCCCGCAGGCGGGCGATGGCATCGCGCATCGTTTGCAGGTCGGCCATGCTGGCGGACAGGCCGCGCAGGTAGAGGATGACTCCGATGGGGCGCGGGTCATCGCCAAGCCGTTCCAGCGCGGCCACAAATTCCAGCAGGCTCATCGGCGGCGGGCCCAGCACCTGACGCTGAATCAGGCTGCGCTCGGCTGGCACAGGCGCGAACTGCGACGGGACCTTGATCATCACATAATCCAGCGCTTTATAACGCTGGCGCTGCATATTGAGCAGGTTGACGCTGACTTGCTGGAACAATCGGGCTGTTTTGGACATGGTTTTCCTCCCTCATTTTGCATACGGCTCAAGCGGTTCAGGGGTTGCGTTATGGCTCAGGCAAGTATTCAATCGCGCCAATGCCACAGTGAAGTCCTTGGGGGGCGCTCATTAGATAAAGCAGTGGGAGAAACTCGCTTCAGTCGACCCACTGCTACTGTTAGCTGCAGTTGCCCTGCGAGATCACATAATCGGCACTAATCCAGCCCATCGTATTATGATAGTTCACTTTGAACCAACCATCTGCATATTTCAGTGCCGTGTGGGTGGTATTCTTGGGAACTCCGCCGATGATGTTTCCAGCTGGACCGTCACGGAAATTGAGCGAATGGGTTGTTGTCACACTGCAATAGTCTTCGCCTGTCGTGAACTCGATCGCGTCACAGTGAAGTCTATGGGGTCGCGTGCCGAATTGGTGGACCTCTGTGCAGGAATTTCCTAACTGGTATCCATGACTGAAGAAATCATCGATTAGTTCTTGAAGATAGGGTCTGAATTCGTATCGGTCGTGAGGATCGATTACTTCCAGCGAATCAATTTGTATTTGCTGACATATCACTTCTTCTCTAAACATTTCTTCTACAGTCCCGTAAGGAAACCCGGCTTGACTTCGGTAGACATGACATGCCTCATGAACAAGCACGGTAGCAAGCCAGACCACATCGTATTCGAAAGGGTGCTCAGGATTTCTTGGCAGATAAAAAAATGTATCCAGTCCCTCATCTACACCTAGGCCGTAATGCACCGGGACCTCTTTGACCTTGTCCAGTCCGTTGTCCGCGTAGCTATACCATTCCGGCGCGTTGTTCTTCAGCAGATCAAGCGCTGCTTGCACCCAGATAATAAAGTCTTCCGACCCCTCTATTATCACCCCTGGATGATCGTAATATGCCGATGAAGGGTCCTCTGGCTCAACCAGCGTATCGAGTGGCTCAGCTTCCGCTGGGCACGAGCCATCCTTAATGTAGTTGTTGATACTCTTTTCCAGTGTGCCGGCGCAGTCGCCGCCATGGTTGTCGGCAATGACGCTGCGGATGATGGTCATCGTTCCCTCATTGTAGATCGCGCCGCCATCTTCAGCTGAGTTGCCCGTGAAGCTGCTGTCGCTGATGCTGGTCTTTCCAAACCAGTTGTGGACCGCGCCGCCATTCCACCCAGCCGAGTTGCTCTCGAAGCCAGTGTTGCTGATGGTCACCGTTCCCGTCTTGGTGCTGACCGCGCCACCCTGCGACGCGGCTTCGTTGTACCTGAAAGCGCTGTCGCTGATGATGAGTGTTCCGCCCCAGTTGTTGAGGATCGCGCCGCCCAAATCAGCCTGGTTGTGCCTGAAAGCGCTGTTGCTGATGGTGAGCGTTCCCTCCCAGTTGCTGATGGCGCCGCCAAGAGAAACAGCCGCGTTATCGCTGAAGATGCTGTCGCTGATGGTGATGTCTCCAATGCTGTAGATCGCGCCGCCATATTCGTCGGACTTGTTGTCGTTGAAGGTGCTGTTACTGATGGTCAGCTTTCCTTCGTTGTAGATGGCGCCGCCGAGAGCGTCATTCCCGGTCGTGGTGAGATGGGAACCTTTATATCTCGCCAGAGTCTCAGCCAGGGTCAAATCATGGATTGCGACTGTGCTGTTATCCTCTATGTAGAATATGCGAAAGCGATTGTTCCCGCGTATCGTATAATTGTTGCCCTCAATGGTCATATCGGAAGTGATTGTCGGAAGGTCTGCCTGTAACCTGATATTCGCCAACAGCGCAATCGTGTCCGCGCCATTGCCAGCCGGACAGCCACCGGTCGCTGTATCAGTGTTGGCGGCAGTGATGGCGTTCGCCAAACTGCAACCCGCGCTGACCGCGATGTCGGCGGCATAGACCGGCGATGCCAGCAGAAACAAGGCAAATGCAATCGAAATAGATGGGAACAAGGTGGTGAATGTTTTCATGCTAAACTCCTCTGTGGTGAAAATCGAGCTAAATCCTGTCGCCGAGCCGCCGGATATGCTCAATCGTCTGGGCGATGCCTTCTGCCAGAGGCGTCTCGTAGACCGTGGCGAAGCGCGCCTTGAGTGCGCTGTCGTCAAAGCCGGCGGGGAAGGGCAGGGGGTTATCGGCCACCTCGATTTGGGCATCGGGCAGGATGTCTTTGGCGATGTCTACAAATTGGGATACGGCGGCGGGTGGCTGCCCCATATTGAAGGCGCAAGCGCCATCAAGCGGCTGTTCGGCCGCCAAGATAAATTGTCGGGCGACATCGGGCGCGAAATGAAACTGCATGAGGCCGCTGAAGGCAATCGCATACGGCTGCCCTTTGACGGCTGATACCAGCGCATGGGTCGGTTCGCTGGTCATGCCCTGATCGCGCCCGACCCCGTAGACTGTGTAGGGGCGCAGGCAGGTGCTGGATAGGCCGTCATCGCTGAAATAGACCTGCGCCGTTTTTTCGTTGCAGACCTTGTAGACGCCATACAGTGTACGGGGGGCTTGGGGCGCATCGCTGGCGATGAGGCCGGGGGGGTAATCTTCTGGCGGGCCATAGACGCCAATCGACGAGGCGTAGGCGATATGTCCGATGTCGTTTTCACGGGCGGCCTCAAATATGTTGACCGTGCCGGTCACGTTGACGGCGGCGCCCAGCGCCGGATTGGCGCGGCACATCGGCACCTGCAAGGCGGCCAGATGAATGACGCGGGTGATGCCATATTGGGCAAATACTGCCTTGACGGCGGCGGTGTCGCGCAGGTCGCCCTGAACAAAGGTGATTTGCGCCTGCTCTGCGGGGGACATCAGCCAGTCGAGGCGGTGACGGTCGCGGCTCTGGTCAAAATTGACCGCCTTTTTGCCGCTGCTCACCAGATAGCGCAAAGCCCAGGCGCCGATGCAGCCCATGCCACCGGTAACGAGATAGGTATCGCCCATGATTAAGCCTCAACCATCCGATTGACCAGCTTGCCCAGCCCTTCAACTTCGACAGCATATTCGTCGCCCGGTTTCATCCACTGCCGTTCTTTCATCCCCAGGATGACGCCTTCGGGCGTGCCGGTGCTGATGACATCGCCCGGAAGGAGGGTCATTATCCGGCTGGCATAGGCAATCACTTGAGCCACTGTGAAAATCATATCGGCCGTGCTGCTGTCCTGACGCAGTTCGCCATTCATCCAGCCTTTGATGGACAGATTTTGCGGGTCGGGGATGGCGTCGGCTGTCACGACATAGGGGCCCAGGGGCAGGAATTTGTCGATGGTCTTGCCCAGCAGCCACTGCCCGCTGCGCATCTGCAAAGCGCGCTCGCTGAGGTCGTTCATATTGCAATAGCCCAGCACATAATCAAGCGCGGCGGCTTCGGGGACATCCCGCGCCGTCCTGCCCATCACCACGCCCAATTCCGCTTCATAATCGACGCGGCGCCAGTCAGCCTGGAGGGGGATGTCTTCGCTGGGGGCGGCGAGGGTGTTATTGAACTTGCTGAACAGCACCGGGAATTCGGGCGCATCCATGCCGGATTCGGCGGCGTGCTGGCGATAATTCAGCCCGACGCACAGTATTTTGCCCGGATTCGGCACAACTGGCGCATAAGTCAAATCCGCCTCGTCCAGATACAGGGCGCGGTCTTCGGCTTGGTTCAGCAAATCGGACAGGGCGGGCAGCGCCGCAAGCCCCTGCGCGTAGACCGCATCGGGCGCCGCGGGGCAGACGGCGCCAGTCGCCGCGGCGGCGCTTGCCACATCCAAGATGCCGCGCTCGCTTTTGATGCCCAGCCGAATGCCATCATCGGCATAATAGGTTGTCAGAATCATAGTCGTCCTTTTTCGATTGGATCCGCATATCCTTAGTGTACCGCCAGTTGATGGGGAAGGGCAGGGTCATCGGGCAATCAAAAGGCGCATTCCATTGCGGGGATTTGAGATGGCTGACAATTCCGAGCAGTGCATTATATGGTATTCTAAAAGAGAAGTGGATTTTCATAGACTTTTGATATGGGAGTTCCTGTGGCAGGCAGTGCAGCCGAAGCGATATTCAACTTACTCATCCTTGGTAATGCAGGAATCTGGATCATTAGCATAGCCATGATTCTGCGCCGCCGGTTAGAACCTGTATCTGCGCTGCTGTGGGTGGCTTGGAGCATACTCATTCCTCTTGGCGGACTCATTACCATACTCTATTTCATCACCCAGCCAAAGAATGAAGAACATCAAAGCTCTCGCAGTTAGAATGAGACTCGTTCAACCTTTGACCAAGTAAGCAAGCCGCGCCTTTGGGGTTACTATTGCATATTCTTCCTCAACCTCTGTGTCCTTCGCGCCTCTGTGGTAAAAAATGATGAGTATTGAACTGGGCTATGAAAAAGGAGATGGGGCATGAAACGGGTTATTGTTTTGATGTTGATGCTGGCGGTGCTGGTGGGGGTGGTCGCGCAGCGCATGGCCAGCGGGGGAGAGGCCGCAAGCAGCGCGCCTGATGCCGATTCAATCAGCGACGCGATTGGTTCTACGGAATGGCAGCGCTGCTCCGCCTCGAAGTCGATGTTTGGGCAGTCGTCAAAAGTAGAGGCGGGGGTTGAAGTTATGCTGTATCCAAGCGGGAATTGGGCGACAGCTGGATACCCCCGAACAGCCAGCAAGTCGGGCCGGACGAGCCGCGTTTTTGTCGGGGCGGGGCATAGACACCTGCAAGTTGCCTATACGTTCCATTTCAGTTATCCATGGGGCGGCGCTGGCTCGACAAGGGTAAGCAAGACCTGCCACTTCTAAAGCTCTCTGCTGGGGTATCATTGCATCATTTTCTACCGCAGAGGCGCGGAGGACACAGAGGTTGAGGAAGGATATGCCATAGCAACCAAGAAACCCACTCGAATGAGCAGGCTGCCCTAGCAGAGTGCCGGGGCGATGGCATGGATAAAACAGGGACGCCTGCGTGACAAGCGCCCCTGCTTCAACTG
>DAOUKA010000211.1:0-3543 GCA_034421915.1 Anaerolineae bacterium | reverse complement strand
GTCAGCAGCGATTCCGCCGCCGGCTCGCCGCTCGCCAGCTGCCAGGCAAGATAGGGGTCAAGCTCCTCGATGCGCCCAAGATACAGTTGAGCATCAGAGGGCCGCTGCTCGGACAGCCACAACTCGGTCATAATTCGGTTGGCAGTTCTGGAGTAGGGCAGGCGATTCAGAACTTCGAGCGCGGTTTCGGCGGCATCGGTGCGCCGTCCCGCCAGCCAAAGCGTCCGCGCCCGCAATAATTGCAGGTCGATGCGATTGGGATGAGGCTCCAGGGCGGCGTCAAGCACATTGAGCGCTTCCTGCAGCAGGTTGTTGCGAATATGCTGCTGGGCCAAGGCGCTGGCGGTGAGTTGCAGGCGCTCGATCTCTTGGCCGCGATGCTTGCGGTAGAGGCTGCGAATCAGGCTGATGATGTCTTGACTGTTGGGCTGCTGGTCGAAGGCCCGTTCCGCATGCCAGATTGCTTGGTCATACTGTTCAAGCTGTTGGTGCGCCTGCGCCAGCAGCGAGTGCGCCTTGAAATCCTGTGGCAGTGAGCCGAGCAGGCGGCGAAGCACTTCGACGGCTTCTTGCCATCGGGAGGCGGCAAACAATGCCCCGCCCAACTGCCGGTATGCCCGCAAGTTCTTGGGGCAGGTCTTGAGAATGTGCCGCGAATGGGCAATCACCTCGTCAAACCTGTTTTCTTCCAGCAAGCCCTCAAGTTTATTCTGGTATGCGATTAAGCTGATGTTCGCCATCGAGAATCCTGTTTCGCGCTAGACCACCCAAACTCCTGTCATTATAACATATTCGCTTCGTTTCGCCCTGCCAGCGCCAGCTAGCGATAGGCGGCGATGCCATCCTCAAATTCTTCGGGGTCATTATCGCGCAGCGCATAGAGCGCTTGAATCAGGGCATAGCTGCGCTGATAAAACCGCGCCCGCGGCAGACATGGGCGCAGGGCGGGATAATGACACAGCACCCGCTTGACAAAAGGCTCGCCATAGCTGGCAATCAGCGCGCCCAAGTCTTGCGCCGGGTCGTCCAGCGTGCAAAAGGTGAAGTCGATAATGCCAGTGATGCGCCCGGCCTGACAGAGGATGTTGCCCGCGCCAAAATCGCCATGAATCAGCCGATTTTCGATCTGCCACAGGCTTTCGTCGTTCAGCGCCCGCTCGAAATCTCGGCTGACTTCCGCCTGTGCATCGGGGCGCATATAAGGATAGAGCTTCTGCTGAAAATCGAGCCAGATCTGTCGCCAGGCCTGGCGGCTGTCTTCGGGGCGGTTCGCAAGCCCGATGCTGGCTGGCGGTATGTCATGCAGGGCCTTGAGAAATGTCGCCAGGTCGAGCGCGATTCGCGCTTGCTCTATCTGGCTCAGGGCAGCGAATTTGTCACGCCAGAGCGGCTCGCCCGGCAATTTGGCATAAGCCATAAATTCGAGTCGCTGGCTGTCGGGATGCCAGGCGGCGCAGGTCGGATTGGGGATGGGGAGGGGAAGCCTCCCCTGCAAGCGCGGCAGAATCTCAAGCTCGCGGGCGACTTCGGCGGCCGCGCGAGATCTCTTGGGAAAGCGGACAATCCAGCGCTCATCCAGGCAAAGCACAGTATTAAACTGACCAGCGCGAGTCAGCAGACGCGCCCGATGCGTTTCAGCATTCGGGCAGTATCGCCTGATAAGCGCAAGATAAGGTTCAATGGATGGGTTTGTCATATAGATTACCCGACAGGCCTGCCATCGGATTATAATCCAGGATGACCGCCGGGCGATGCCAAAAGTTCTGAAATGCGGCTGCGCCTTGCAAAAGCTCTTTATATTTGCCAGACTGCAGTCTGATTTTGTCGAGAGACTGCGAGGCAGCGATGAATCAGCCCCAAGCGGGAAAAGATTATGTCGGGGTTGGGGTGGGGGCGATTGTGCTGAATGCTGCCGGGCAGCTGTTTTTGTCGCGGCGGGGAACCCAGGCGACCAACGAACGCGGCAGCTGGGAGTTCCCTGGCGGCAAGGTCCATTTTGGCGAAACCCTGCATGGCGCGCTCAAGCGCGAATTTATGGAAGAATATGGCATGACCATCGAGATTCTGGAACTGCTGAGTGTCGATGATCATATTCTGGCGGACGAAGGGCAGCATTGGGTGTCGCCTACATTTATCGCCCGTTCGATTGGCGCCGAACCGCAGATCCTCGAGCCGCATAAATGCAGCGCCATCGGCTGGTTCGCCCTGGACAATTTGCCGCAGCCCCTGTCGCTGATTACGCGTTATAATCTGCGTGATTATCGGAAGCGCGTCAAGGATTAGGGAAATGAGTCAGTCGGAGCAGGCTGTCCTGCTGTTCACCAATGACGATGGCATTGAATCGCCCGGATTGTGGGCGGCGGTGCGCGCCTTCGAGGGCGTCGGTCGGCGGCTGGTGGTAGCCCCGCGTGAGCAGCAGTCGGGCATGGGACGGAGCCTGCCGCATGCCAGCGAAGGGCGCATTTATCCCTATGAGCCGCCTTTGGACTGTGGCGACTGCCGCGCCTATGCGGTCGATGGCTCGCCGGCGCAGGCGGTTCAGCACGGTGTGCTCGAACTGGCGGACGACAAGCCGGCGCTGCTGGTCTCGGGCATCAATTATGGCGAGAATATCGGCAATAGCGTCACCATATCGGGGACGGTGGGCGCGGCCATCGAAGCCGCCAGCCTGGGCATCCCGGCCATTGCTGTCAGCCAGCAGACACCGACCGACCTGCATCTGACCTATTCCAGCGCGGTTGATTTTCGGGCGGCGGCGGCTTTTGCCTTGAAGTTCGGGCCTTGGCTGATGAGCCCGGCGGCTTTGCCTGAAGATGTGGATTTGCTCAAAATCGATGTGCCTTGGGGCGCGGCTGCGGCGACCGAATGGCGCTTGACCCGCGTATCGCGGCGGCGGGTGTATGTGCCAATCCGCCCCCAGCGCACTGCGCTGAACGGGCGCGGCAAGCTGGGCTATCGTTATAACAGCCACCTGAACGACGCCGAGCCGAACAGCGATGTGTATGCCCTGCTGCATGACAGGGTGGTTTCGGTCACGCCGATGAGCCTCGATATGACCGCGCGGACGGATTTGAGTCGGCTGTCGCGGCGCATCGCTGGCGGGTGAAGTTTGACCGCAGAGGCACAGAGGACACAGAGTTTGCCTCCCCCAAAAATGAGGGAGGGACTTTGCTACTGGTTGGGCATATATTCAATCGCGCCGATGTCGCAGCCAGCGCCTTGCGGCCGCGCCGTGCCGATTTGGTCGGTTTCTGTGCAGTGTTCAGCATCGGCGGCATTAATGGCCGGGCTGCCTTCCAGCAATGGGAAATAAGCAGGTGAGCCATCCTCTGGCGTGACAAGTTCGCCCAGCATTGGGTCGCCGCTTAGCTCCGCGAAACAAGAGCCGTCCTCGATGAAGTTGCCGATATTCTCTGCCAGCCTGCCGAAGCAATCGCCACCTATACTACCTGCAATGATACTATTGATCAGATAGACTGTTGATCTTGTGCTATCATCATAAATCCCGCCTCCGTCTTCACCAGCCGAGTTGCCACTGAAGCT
>DAOUKA010000210.1:0-1812 GCA_034421915.1 Anaerolineae bacterium | reverse complement strand
GATGAAATGACCTTGCGCGAAGCGCAGCAATATCTGGCAGAGGGACATTTTGCCCCCGGCAGCATGTATCCCAAAGTCGAGGCAGCGATTGATTTTGTGCATAATGGCGGACCCCGCGCCATTATCACCAACCCGAGTAACCTGATGCGGGCCTTGCATGGCGAGGCGGGTACGCGAATTGTCCCCGGCGAGTGAGGGCGAATCGGTGTGTATATTCCCCGCAAGCCGGATGCACGCTGGAACAAGATAAGAATGCCATGGCAGAAATAAAACAACTGCGCTGTGTAATCGGGGGCTGTGCTTATTCGGCGGATGCCGTGACGTATGCCTGTCCGCTGCATGGCGAACTGGGAACACTGGATGTTCTCTATGATTATGCAGCGCTGAAAAGCCAGCTTGACCGCGATGAAATCAGCGCGAGTCGAGTGACGAACTGCTGGCGCTATCGCCCGCTTTTGCCGATTGCTTCGGATAGCAGGGTGCCGCCCCTGGATGTAGGCTGGACGCCCTTGTATGACACGCCGCGAGTCGCCCGCGCATTGGGCGTCAGCCGAGCGTGGGTCAAAGATGATGGCGCCAATCCGACTGGCTCCCTCAAAGACCGCGCCAGCGCCCTGGTTTTGGCGCGGGCATTGGAGCAGGGCATCGGGACGGTGAGCACCGCCAGCACGGGCAATGCGGCGGCGGCTTTGGCTGGGCTGGGCGCTTCGCTGCCGGAGGTGGATATTCTCATTTTTGTGCCGCAGACGTCGCCCGCAGCCAAAATCGCGCAGCTGCTGGTTTATGGCGCGAAGGTCTTGCTGGTCGAGGGAACTTATGACGATGCCTTTGACCTGTGCATGGAAATTTGTCAGGCTGAGGGCTGGTATTCGCGCAATACGGGTGTCAATCCATTCACGACCGAGGGCAAGAAGACGGCGGCGCTGGAGATAGCCGAGCAACTCGCCTGGCATGTGCCGGATGTGGTGGCGGTCAGCGTCGGGGATGGCAGCATTATCAGCGGGACGCATAAAGGATTCGCTGATTTGCACCGCCTGGGCTGGATTGACAGAATCCCGCGCCTCATCGGTGTACAGGCAATCGGCAGCGCGGTCCTGGCGCAAGCCTGGGAAAAGGGACTGCCAGCCGAAGAGATTCGCCGCAGCCCTGTTCAGACCATTGCCGACAGCATCGCCGCCGAACTGCCGCGTGACCGCGCCAAGGCATTGCGGGCGGTGCGGGAAACGGGCGGCGCTTTTGTCACGGTGTCGGATGATGAGATTATCGCCGCTATCCCGCAGTTGGCCCAGCTTGCCGCTGTCTTTGCCGAGCCGGCGGCGGCGGCGGCTTTTGCCGGAGCGAAGCGAGCGGTTCTTTCGGGTTTGGTCGACCCTGAAGAGAGCCTGTGCCTGCTGATAACAGGCAATGGCTTGAAGGATGTCCCCCGCGCACAGCAGTCGGTGGCGCAGGGGATTCGAGTTGCGCCAAACCTGGATGCGGTACGCGGCGCATTGAGACGTGTCAGGATGATATGACCGACAGACCGATGTATTCAATCGTTGCGCCCGTCTATAATGAGGTCGGCAACCTGCGCCAATTTTATGAGGAAGTGCGGGCGGTGATGAATGCCACCAATGAACCTTGGGAGTTGCTGCTGGTCAACGATGGCAGTATGGATGGCTCGCTCGAATTGATGCTGGCGCTGGCGCAGGGCGATTCGCGCGTGCGGGTGATTAACTTTGCCCGCAACTTCGGTCATCAGATTGCCGTCACGGCCGGCATTGATTACGCTTCGGGCCGTGCGGTGGTGCTGATTGATGCCGACTTGCAGGA
>DAOUKA010000209.1:0-31148 GCA_034421915.1 Anaerolineae bacterium | reverse complement strand
TTTCCTGTTCGTGTGATCAGAGAACTTGTCAGGCTGCTGTGTCCACCGGGCGGTCTGGTTCTTGACCCGTATCTGGGCAGCGGCTCTGCGATGGTGGCGGCTATCCTTGAAGGCCGCAGCTGCATTGGCATTGACATCAGTGAGGAGTATTGCCGTTCTGCTCGAGACCGAGTTTTGCAGACGCTAGGCGAGATGGAAATGCCTGTTCAGGATGCACTTTTATGAATGAAGCGAGAAATGAGAGGGAATGGCTGGAGCTCATTTACAATCAGGCATTGGACATCTATGAAAATGATGCGCGGTTACCGGCGCTGGCGAATGAGGACAAACATCATCTTCAAACCATCCTAGAACATCAGGAAAACAGGAAAGGGATTCTGGCAGTCCTTGTTACGTTGCTGGTGAAAAAGTTACATACACCGAGTCAGGACATCCGCTTGCATCAGGCAAAGTTTGAGGGCGGTTTCAGTGGGCGCACGCTTGATACGAAAGTCGTTACGCCTTTTTTGCGGGAAAAGCGTTTTCCTCACATGAGCGAATCTGGCTGGCTTACCCGTTCTTTGGAACAGGCGCATCCTTATGACCGGGAATATCCGGGCAGCATTCGACCTCCCGAATTAAAATCAGCTTTTCTCGGTCTTATTCACAGCGCACAGGAGCGGGGGTGGGGTCTTGCTGAGCATTTTTTGCTAGTTCTGTTTGTTGGTCTTATTGGAGCCAGAGACAGAAATAAAAATCTAGTTTTGTCTCGTCCTGTCAACCTTTCTGTAGCGGAAGTTGTGGATAAGCTAAAACAGCATTGCCATGCAACCACGCCGGGCGCATCTCGCTTGCCAGTTTTGGCGATTTATTCTATCTTGGGCATATTGGCAAGAGAAACCGAACGTTACCGAGATTGTGAAGTTCTTCCCTTAGAGGCGCATACCGCTGCCGATTCACGCACAAGGCTTGTTGGTGATGTGAATATCGTTGATGCGAATGGCGCTTTGTTTGAAGGCTACGAGATTAAACACAATGTTCCAATTACTGTCGGGTTGATTCAAACATCGTTTGAAAAATTACAAACTACGCCGGTTGAGAGATTCTATATTCTGACGACCTATTCACAGGAGGATTACGGTCAATTTGATTCTGATATCCGGCGGGTTGCCCGAACTCATGGATGTCAGCTAATCGTAAATGGCGTCGATTGCACTCTGGCTTATTATCTTAGATTGATTAACAATACGAGGGAATTTGTGAATGCGTATGTGACCAACTTGGAGACAGATCCGGCGATCAACTTCGATCTCAAGGAGAGTTGGAATCAAATCGCTGCTCAATCGGATATGAGATAAGATATAATTCTCGGCAAAACGATGGGATTCTTGTTGCTTTGCCGGTGACCCATTTGTAAGAAGGAACAGCAGTTTATGGCAGTTATTGGAAATCCCAAATACGAAGAGCGCATCAAGCATCATCTGGCAAAATATGAGACCAAACGCTCGGCGGTGATGCCCCTGCTGTATATCGCACAGGAAGAATATGGCTGGGTCAGCCAGGACGGGATTGAAGAGGTGGCGCAGATTCTTGACCTTGACCCGACGCAGGTCAAATCCATCGCCGGTTTTTATACGATGTACTCCGAAAAGCCCAAGGGCAAATACTGGCTGCATGTCTGCACCGATTTGGCCTGCGCCCTGCGGGGTGCGGATGAATTCCATGCGTGGCTGAAAGAGGAATTGGGCGTGGAAGAGGGCGGCACTACTGACGATGGCATGTTCACTGTGGAGCATGTGATGTGCCTGGCTGCCTGTGATAAAGCGCCGATGCTGCAATGCAATTTCCGTTATGTCGAAGATCTCGGGCGGGACAAGATGCGCGACCTGCTGGCAAAATGGCGGGCAGAAGCCAGCCGGGAATTGGCGAACCGATAGCGCTATAAGGACTGAAGCTCATGATGCACATTCTATTGCGTGGACGCGAGATTGAACACTTTGATCGGATTGATGTCTATGAAAGGCATGAGGGTTTTGTCGGCTTGAAGAAATCGCTGGCGATGAAACCTATGGACGTCATCGAACAGGTCAAAGCCTCCGGGCTGCGCGGTCGGGGCGGGGCGGGTTTCCCGACTGGTGTGAAGTGGAGTTTCATCCCCCAGCATGAGCCGATTAAATATGTCACGGTGAATGCTGACGAAAGCGAGACTGGCACGTTCAAAGACCGCGAAATTATGGAAAGCAATCCGTATCAGTTGATTGAGGGGTCGTTGATTTGCGCCTATGCCATTCAGGCGAAGGCGGTCTATATTTATTTGCGCGGCGAATTTTGGGATATTGGGCAGCAGCTGGACGATTGCATCGAGATGATGCGGCAGAAAGGTTATGTCGGCAAAAACATTATGGGTTCCGGCTATGATTGCGAGGTGTACACGCACCTGGGCGCTGGGGCCTATATCTGTGGCGAGGAGAGCGCCCTGCTCAACAGCCTGGAGGGGTATCTCGGTCAGCCGCGCGTGCGCCCGCCCTTTCCGGCGCAGAAAGGCGGCGGTCTGTATAAAGAGGCGACTGTCGTCAATAACGTGGAGACGCTGGCGAACTGTCCTTTCATTATGCGCGAGGGGGCGGCAGCCTTCAAGGCGATTGGCACGGAGCAAAGCAGCGGCCCGAAAATCTACTGCGTCAGCGGCCATGTCAAGAAGCCGGGCAATTATGAACTGCCGATGGGGACGACCTTCCGCGAATTGCTGTATGATCATGCGGGAGGGCCTTTGCATGCTGACCGCGCCTTCAAGGCGATGCTGCCTTCGGGAGGGTCGGGGCCGATTGTGCCGCTGACCGACGAGGTGCTTGATACGCCGATGAGTTATGAAGATACGCCTAAAATCGATACGATTATCGGTTCGGCTTCGATTATTGTTATGGACGAATCGGTCGATATGACCTGGGTTGCCTCCAAGGTGACCAAGTTCTTCGAGCACGAAAGCTGCGGAAAATGCACGCCCTGCCGCGAAGGGACGTATTGGCTGGACAAGGTGATTGACCGAATTATGGATGGGCGCGGGACCGAGGACGATGTGAAGCGCATCGCTGATGTGGCTGAAAATATGCATGGGACGACTCTGTGCGCTTTGGGGGATTTTGCCGCCAACCCGATTATTTATACCATTAAGCATTTCCCTGATGATTTTGCGCAGCATGTACGGGCGAGCGGGGATTAGCGGATGACTGGGGAATTGGCGGCAGAGGCGGAAGCGGAAGATGATTTGACAGCCGATTCGTCTTTTGTCGGGGGCGTCGGCAATGGTCAGGGTGAGGGTTTGCTGGCGGCGAGAGCTGCGGGATGGCTGCGGCGGATTGGCGGCTGGTTTTACAAGCGGCCGGCACAGCGACAGCGCGGGCTTGCGCAGCGATTGCAGGAGCTTGATGCGGCTGTCGGCGATGCGCCTGATTCCTTGGCTCATCGCATCCTGCGGGGCGAATTGCTGCTGCAGGATGGGCAATATGACTTGGCGCGGGCGGATTTTGAGGCGGCGCTGGAGCTTGCCGAAAGGTTTGACCCAAGCAAGGGCTGGGGGCTGGTGGAGCAGGTGATGCGCGACCGCGCCCTGCGGGGGCTGGACGAAGTTCGGCGGCGTTTGTCAGCTGTGCATAATCAAGGGCGAGTTTGAGGAAGTGGAGGCTTGGATGTCCGACACGGTGAAAATCAATGTGGATGGAAAAGAATACGAGGTGGAAGCCGGGTCGAATCTGGTGGATGCCGCCAAGTGGCATGCCGGCAATGATATTCCGGTGTTTTGCTATCATCCCAAGATGGAGCCGGTGGGGATGTGCCGCATGTGTCTGGTGGAACTGGGGACGCCGGCTCGTGATCGGGCGACGGGCGACTGGCTGCGGAACGCTGACGGGGCGCCGCAGATTCGCTATTTCCCGAAATTGCAGACCGCCTGCACGACGGTGGTCAGTGATGGGATGCACATCAAGACCAACACCGAGCAGGTGAGGGCGGCGCGCAATGATGTGCTGGAGTTCCTGCTGACGAGCCATCCGCTGGATTGTCCGATTTGTGACAAAGGCGGGGAATGTCCCTTGCAGAACTTGACGATGCGGCATGGGCCGCAGGCTTCGCGGATGTATTTCGAGGACAAGCTGCTGCTGGACAAGCATTATCCCTTGGGGGATTTGATTTTCCTCGACCGCGAACGCTGCATTCAATGCGCGCGGTGTGTCCGCTTTCAGGATGAAATTGCGGGCGATGATGTGCTGGCGTTTCATGAGCGCGGCCGCCGCTTGCAGATTATCACCCATTCCGATCCGGGTTTTGATACTTATTTCAGTGGCAATACGACTGACATTTGTCCGGTGGGCGCTTTGACCACGGTCGACTTCCGTTTTGGCGCGCGCCCTTGGGAACTGAATGAAGTCCCCAGCATTTCCCCTTGGGATGCTGCGGGCGAAAACATCAGCTTGAGTATGCGCCTTGACCGCGATTTTGATGGCAGGGCGGTGATTAAGCGGGTCATGCCGCGCCAAAACGAATGGGTCAACGAGATTTGGATCAGCGACAAGACCCGTTTTGGTCATCACTTCACCCGCAGTCAGGCTCGCCTGCAAGCGCCGCTGCACCAAACAGGGGGGCAGCTGCGCGAAACAAACTGGAAATCAGTTTTGCCCAAATTGGCTGAAGCCCTGCAGGATGCCGCCGGCGATGTCGCGGCGATAGCGGGCAGCGGCATGTCCAACGAGGATTTGTGGGAATTGCGGCGGCTGGTTGAAGGCTTGGGCGGCTCGCGTCTGGGCGCTTGGCCGCCGACCCATGCCGGCGCTGAACAGGCGGCGCGGGCGGGTGTTGGCGCGGGGACGAACTTGGGGCAGCTGGGCAAGGGCGATGCGGTTCTGGTGATTGCCAGCGACCTCGAAGAGGAAGTGCCAATCTGGCGGTTGCGCTTGAAACAGGCGCAGGATCGCGGCGCTTATCTGGTGGTCGCCAATTCGCGGCACACGCGGCTGGAGGACTTTGCCGTGCAGGGCGCCCGCTATGACCGGGTGGTTGCGGGGGATGCCATCCGCTATGCGGCGGGGGATGCCGTCGGCGCGATGAGCAGCCTTCAGAGGGCGCACCCGGCGATTGCCCAACGGCTGGGCGATGCCCGAAATCTGGTGATTGTTGCCGGCGCCGAGGGCTTGACGCTGGCGGGCAGCGAGGCACTGGCGCAGGCGGCCGCCAACTTCCTGATTGAGACCGAACATATTGGAAAAGCCAACAACGGCCTGCTGCTGACCTTGCCGGGCGCCAATGGCATGGGGCAGCATTATCTGGGCTATACCCCCCAGGCGACGATGGATATTATTAAAAATCCGCCCAAAGTGCTGATTGTGGCGCAGGCTGAACCGCTTGATGATGATCCGACGGCCGGCGCGTGGCTGGGTGGGGCTGAGACGCTTATTTACGCCAATTTCTTCAAGGATGCCGCCGCTGATTTTGCCGATTATATGCTGCCCATTCAAACATTTGCCGAGCGCGATGGCAGTTTCGTCAATGGCGAAAGGCGGGTGCAGCGATTTTATACGGCGCAGGGGCCGATGGGCGATGCCCTGCCGGCCTGGAAGCTGTTTGGGAGCATTCGGCGAGAACTGGGGCAGGGGCGCTTGAAAGCATCGGCGGCGGCGGTTATGCTGGAGATAAGCAGGAGCATCGAGGTCTTTGCGGGCATGCGCTATAAGGCGCTGGCGAAAGTCGAGCGTCAGTTTCCTGATGTGGGCGGGCGGGATATGTATTATGGCGGCACAGCCTATCACAACACGGGCGGGCTGGGCATACAGATTCCGAGCCGCGCTGACCGCGGCGAGGCGCTGTCCAAGTCCGAGGTTGCGCCTGAACCGATTCAAGCCGGCGAAAATGAAGTCGTGGTGATTCCAACGACGCGGCTGTATAATCGTCAGCGCAATTTTCGTCCGAGCCGGCTGATGGAAAAGCGGATTTTGGCTCCTTATGTCATCATCCACCGGGCGGATGCGGATGTCAGGGGAATCGGGCAGGGTGACAGGGTCGAACTGCGGGCGGGCGATGCGCTCGTGCGGGTTCGGGCCGTGGTGACGGATGAGATTGCGCGGGGTTCGGTGGCCTTGCCGCGTCATCTGACTGATGAGGCGACACCGATGTTCGTGACAAGAGGTACGATGAACAAAGCAGCCGCGGCAGTGGCTTCGGGTGATTAGCGACGGGGGATGGTGCGTATGAGCCGCAACCTTCTTATCGGCATGGGCATAGCGGCAGTGGCTGTGACGATCATTGCGCTGGCGGTGATTGTCATCAATCTGGGCGCGATTGGCGCGTGGCTGGGTTTTGATGAGGCCGGCAATCTGAACGGGCGCGAAGGCGCGGTTGGGATGCTGCTGCATCCGGAAGCGCGGGTGGGGAATGTGGTTCAGTGTGAGGATGACGCTGGCTGTTCTGCCTTGTGGCCGATTATTTTCGCGGCTGGCTTCGCCTTTGTGATTGTCACCGGCTTTGCTTATGCGACCCTGCTGGAGCGGCGCCTGCTGGCTTTCTTGCAGCACCGCGTCGGGCCTAATCGGGTGGGGCCGGCCGGATTCCTGCAACCGGCGGCGGATGGGGTCAAGCTGGTTTTCAAGGAGGATTTGCTGCCGGTGGGGGCGGATAAGTGGGTGTTTCGGCTGGCGCCGATGATTAAGGTCATTCCGGTGCTGATGATTGCCGCGGTGATTCCGATGGGGCCGGATTTGATTTTGCCCTGGTTTGCGCCATCGCTGGGGGATGTCTGGTTTCAGGTGCCGCAGGGGCTGGTGGATTCCAATGTGGGCATTCTGTGGATTATTGCGATTACGAGCATCGCCACCTATGGCGTGGTGCTGGCGGGCTGGTCGAGCGACAACAAATATGCGATGCTGGGCGCTTTGCGGGCTTCGGCACAGATGATCAGCTATGAATTGAGCATGGGGCTGACGCTGGCGGTGCCGGTGATGATTGTGGGCAGCATGGCGATTGGCGACATCATCGACGCCCAGCGCAATATCTGGGACTGGCTGGTTTTCCAAAATCCGCTGGCGGCGGCGGTTTTGCTCCTGGCCTTGCTGGCAGAGACGAACCGCGCGCCCTTTGATTTGACGGAGGCGGAGCAGGAACTGACGCAGGGTTATATGACCGAATACAGCGGCATGAAATTCGCGCTGTTTATGATGGCGGAATATCTGGGTATGATTGCGGTCAGCCTGGTCGCGGCGGCGGTGTTCTTTGGCGGCTATCATCTGTGGCCGATGGATGGCCTGCCGATTCTGGCGCCGATTATTTTTATGGGCAAAGTTGTTTTATTCCTTTGTGGCATGATTTGGGTTCGGGCGACGCTGCCGCGCATCCGCTATGACCGCCTGATGCAGTTCGGCTGGAAGGTGATGATTCCTTTGGCGCTGCTGGCGGTTGCCTGGACGGCTGTTTCGGTGGTTGTGGGCGATGCGCTGGGGGGGACGGCCTATCCTTTTATTTCGGGCGCGGTGTTTGTGCTGGTTTTGGCGGTGGGTGCGCTGGCGCTGCGGCGGCTGGGTGAAGACCAAGCTGGTGAAGAGGCGATTCCGCTGGAGGAAGACCCGATGTACACCGGCGAACGGCGCGGGCTTGGCTGGGCGCTGCTTCATCTGGTCGGGATGCTGATTGCCGCGCCGATTGCGCTGATTAACTTCAATGTCAAGGCGCTGGACGGGCTGGCGAGTTTTGGGCGCACGCCAGAAGAAGACCGCCAACTGGAAAGCGGCGAGACGGCCATAACCTCGTCGAGTGGCGGGGATTAGCTCATAGAATCTGATGGAAGGCGAGGCGGTGGTTTTATGAATGTGATTAAAGGGTTTGCGACAACTTTCAAGCATCTGATGGATGATGCCGTCACCGTGCAGTATCCGGAGCAGGTGCAGAAATTTCACCAGCGCTACAAGGGGCGGCATCATCTGCGCCGTTATGAAAATGGGCTGGAGAAGTGCATCGGCTGTTCTTTGTGTTCGGCGGCCTGTCCGGCGGATGCGATTTGGGTCGAGGCGGCGGAGAACACGGATGAGGAACGTTACAGTCCGGGCGAGCGTTATGCCAAGACGTATGAAATCAATATGCTGCGCTGCATCTTCTGCGGTTACTGCGAGGATGCCTGCCCGACCGAGGCGATTCAGCTGGGGCATGAGCATCAGATGTCTTTTACGGATCGGCGGGATGCGATTTATACCAAGGAGATGCTGATTGATGCGCCGCAGGCGGGCGCGGAAGCGACGCCGCAGCAGGTTGAACCCGGTCAGTACACGCGCTCGATACCCGATATGGAAGATCCGTCGTAAAAATTGCGGCGGGGTATTGCACTTTGAAGGGCAGCGCTCATTGTGTTAAAATGCACAAACTCATTTAAGGGATAGAAGCGGATGGAATGGTTGTTCCTGGCTGTCAGTTTGGTAGCCGTCTTGGCGGCGGGCATGATGCTGACTCGGCAAAACGCAGTGCACAGCGCCTTGTTTTTGATTGTCAATTTTGGCTGCGTCGCCTTCTTGTATTTGATGCTGGATGCGCCTTTTTTGGCGATGGTGCAGGTGACCGTCTATACCGGGGCGATCATGGTCTTGTTTTTGTTTGTGATTATGCTGCTTGGCGCGGAAGTCACCAGCGATGGCTCCGGGCGGATGCGCTGGCTGGGCTTCGCCGCCACTGGGGCTGCCATCTTGGCGCTTGTCATTTTTGGCTTCCCGATTGCGTCCGACCTGCTGACCGATGACGATGCGGCCGGGGTGGATGGAAGAGCCCTTTTGCGGGTCATCAATGCGATTCCCCCCGACGAAGCCCGGCAATTCACGGTGGCTGAGGCTGGATTTGATGTGCCGCTGGATGGCCGCGCCAGCGCGACCGCGCTGCTTGATGCGATGGACGAGGCGCTTGCCGATACAAGGTTCGAGGCGGTGATTTATGATGACCCGCGCGCGGACATCCGCGGCTATACCGAAGTGCCGGCTGGCGATTACAGGCTCACGGTTTCGGTTGGCGATGGCAATTACCAGTCGGGCGCGATATTCAGCGAAAATCTGCGGCTTGCGCCGGATGCGGCGCGGTCGGTTGTCGTCTACGAAAATGCGGAGGGGCGGGTAGATGTGCTGTCACTTGCGGATGACATCCGTGCGCCCGGCGCGGGCAAGATGCGCCTCACCCTGTTTAATGGCGTGACAGACAGGGATGTTTCGCTGGTTGACCTCGGACAGTACAGCGCCATCCGCTCTTTGTGTGAGGATGACTCGTGCAGCGCGCTGCTGCCTCATCGCACCTTGATTGAGGCATTGCCGCGGGGGAGCAACAGCGCGGTTGAGCTTGACGAGGGGACTTACAACCTGGCTTTTGTCGATGTGGACAAGAACATTCTGCGCAGCCTGCCGGCCTATGAGGCGAAGCGTGGCGCGGTGGAGACGCGGGTTTTGGTGCGCGAGCCGAGCGTCCCTGGCGGACAGGCGAGCTACCGCGCGGCTGTGTTCAGCGCGCTTGCCCGCCCGCCTTTTGGCAGCCCCGAAGCGATTGGCCGGGTGCTGTTTATTGATTATGTCCTGCCGGTGCAGCTGGTCGGCATTCTGCTGCTGGTGGCGCTGATTGGGGTTATCGTGCTGGCGCGGCCGGATGCGCTGGCACAGGCGAAGCGGCAGCGCGTGAATCGCCGCCGGCGGGTGAACCGCCCGCTTGTCAGCGTGATTTCACAGCAGACCGGGTCTGATGTTTTGCGCGGTGATTATCTGGCGAAACTGCCCGAAGGGTCGGATGACCCGACAGCCGAGTAGCCGCAGGAGAGAATGAACACGATGCACTCAATCGGCACAGAACCTTATCTGTTATTAAGCATGGTTTTGTTTTTGATGGGGGCGATGGGCGTCCTTATGCGCCGCAATGCCATTCTGGTTTTTATGTCAGTCGAATTGATGCTGAACTCGGCTAATCTGGCGCTGGTGGCATTTGCCCAGCAATGGCAGCAAATCAACGGGCACATCTTTGTGTTTTTTGTGATGACGGTGGCGGCGGCGGAGGTGGCTATCGGCTTGGCCTTGATTGTGAACATTTTCCGCGAGCGCCAGAGCATCAATATCGACGAACTGAACCAGATGCAGGGTTAGCGGACTGCCAGCAGAAGAGGCTCTTTAAGGTATGGAAAACTTGCCACTCTTGGTCCCCTTGGTTATTTTTGTCCCCGCGCTGGGGGCGATTGTCAACTTCTTCGTCGGCATGAAAATCGGTGAGAAGTGGTCGGGCTATGTCGGCTGCTTCGCTGCTATCTTCGCCTTTCTGATTTCGCTGTTTTTGCTGACGTATGTGACGGGCACCGATGGCGCGGCCGCGGTGGTGAATCCGCCCTTGGTGGGTGGGTGGCTGCGCATCGAGTCGATTGGGCTGGAGATACCCTGGCAGCTGCGGGTCGATTCCCTGAGCGTCACGATGATGCTGGTAGTGACGGGCGTTGGCTCGCTCATTCATTTGTACGCGCGCGGCTATATGCACGGCGACAAGTGGTATCCGCGTTTCTTTGCCTATCTCAATATGTTCCTGGCGTTTATGCTGATCCTGGCTGTGGCGAATAACTTTTTGATGATGTTCGTTGGCTGGGAGGGGGTTGGTTTGTGTTCCTTCCTGCTGATTGGTTTCTGGTGGGACAAAAAAGCGCCCGAAGGCTGGAAAAACAGCAACGCCGCGCGGAAAGCGTTCATCGTCAATCGGATTGGCGATTTTGGTCTGCTGATGGCGATGTTTCTTATTTTCTGGACGTTTGGCACGCTCGATTTTTTCAAAGCTGGTGAACTGCCCAATGCCGAAGCCAAATATCTGGTGGAATGGCGGGAGCATCATGGGCTGGCCGCGCATACCGAAGCCCAAGAGGGCGGGGGCTATGTCTGTGTGCCGTCGGCATCTGATGCGCAGGGCGATGAACCCCACGCGGAAGAGGACGATGCACATGGCGGCGGCGCGGCGCATGATGAGGTCAAGCCGCTTGCCGGCGACATCCGCGCCATCTATTGCGACAACCATCATATCGACACCGACCTGCTGGGTGTCTTTGGTCAGACCAGCGAGCGCTTCGGCAAAGGGGAAGTTGTCGATTTTGGCGGTTTCCAGATGCCATTTGATGATGTGATTTTCCTGACGGCGCTGTTTATGCTGCTGGGCGTGGCTGGCAAATCGGCGCAGATTCCCCTGTTTGTCTGGCTGCCGGATGCGATGGCGGGGCCGACGCCGGTCAGCGCCTTGATTCATGCGGCGACTATGGTGACGGCGGGCGTCTATATGCTGGTGCGTTCCAATGTGTTTTTGTGGGAACTCAATCATGGCGGCTATGTGATTGGCTTGATTATCACCTTGGTTGGCGCTGGCACGGCGGTGATGGCGGGTTATATCGCGCTGGGGCAATGGGATATTAAGCGGGTGCTTGCCTATTCAACGATTTCGCAGCTGGGCTTTATGGTGGCGGCGGTGGGCATCGGCGCTTATGTGGCGGCGATGTTTCATCTGGTGACCCACGCTGTTTTCAAGGCGCTGCTCTTCCTGGGCAGCGGCTCGGTGATTCATGGGGTCGAACATGGTCATCATCACCTGCATCACGGGCATGACGAAGAATCCTTTGATGCGCAGGATATGCGCCAGATGGGCGGTCTGCGCAAAAAGATGCCGATTACCTATATTACTTATTTAATCGGAACGCTGGCGCTGGCGGGGATATTCCCCTTTGCCGGGTTCTGGTCAAAAGATGAAATTTTGGCGGATGCCTGGTATGAGGGCTTTCAGCTTAATGAACTGCAAGGGTTTATTGCCTTCGGGCTTCTGCTGATGGCGGCCGGTTTTACCGCCTTTTATATGTGGCGGCAGATTGTTCTGGTTTTCTTTGATGAGCCGCGCAGCGAGGCGGCTGAACGTGCGCCCGAAAGCGGCGGCGCCATGCTGCTGCCCTTGGTGATACTGGCGATTTTCACTTGCATCATCGGCCTTATCAATGTGCCGAAAGCCACGCCGCTTTTCGCCAGCATCTACGAAACTTACGAGTTCAAGCACTTCCTCGAACACAGCCTGTCGAGTGTATCGCGCGGTCATGCGCTGGACTTTAACCTTTTGATTGCCGGGATTGCGCTGGCGCTGGGGATTGGCGCCATACTGGTCGCTCACCGCGTCTACAAGGGGAAAGGTCTGGCGGCGGGCAACCGCGACCAGCTGGAAGTCCATGCCTCGTCGCGCATGGCATTCCGAGTGGCCAATGCGCGGCTGTACTGGGACGAGATTTATTTCCGCCTCATCGAAAATCCTTTCAACAAGCTGGCGGGTTTCTTGGCTGACCGCGTGGATTGGGCGTTTCTGCACGATTATTTCCATGACAGCCTCATCAAGCGCGGCTTCGACCGCATGGCGCAGCTTCTCAGCCAGCCGCTGGACTTGGGCGTGATTGATGGCGCGGTCAATGGGCTTGGCTGGCTGGTGCAGCGCGCCGCGAACTGGATGCGCGGCATCCAAACCGGCTATGTACGGATGTACGCCTTGATCTTGTTTATTGGCGTGGTGGCGGTCATCCTGCTGATGCTGCTGCCCTTTATACAGACTTTGCTCCAGAGTGGCTCTTAAGGAGAACGCTGTCCTATGGACTTAACCGGACTTTCGCTTACGACGATTACTTTGTTCATCCCGATGATTGGCTTTGCTGTTCTGCTGCTGATGAATGGCGAAAGCCAGAAGAGCAACATCAAGTGGGTGGCATTCGGCACCAGTGTGGTGACCTTGATGGCATCGGTTCTGATGTGGATCAACTTTGATCCGGGTATGGCTGGACTGCAAATGGTGCAGCGAAATACCTGGGCGGAGGTCTCGCTGGGCGATTCGGTCATCAACATCAGTTATTTTGTGGGCGTGGATGGCATCAGCCTGCTGCTGGTTCTGCTGACGACCCTGATTATGCCGATAGCGATTCTCGGCTCTTTTGGCAGCCATATCTTCGAGGAACGCGGGCGCGAGAAACTTTATTATCTCTTTCTGATGCTGCTCGAGTGGGCGATGATTGGCGTCTTTGTGGTGCATGACCTGATTATCTTCTATGTTTTCTGGGAGGTGACGCTGGTGCCGATGTACTTCCTCATCGGCATCTGGGGGGCGGAAGAGCGGATTTATGCCGCCGTCAAGTTTTTCCTGTACACGATGGCGGGTTCGATTCTGATGCTGATTGCCATCTTGTATGTTGGCAATCAGGCTGGCACGTTCAGCACCTACAGCGCCGCGGGCGATGTGGGCGTCATCGAGCGGGTTCAGACTTACAGCGGGGAAGGGACCTACTGGGATCCGCTGGAGGCGGATGCGGAAACCGCGGACGATGCGGGTTTCCTGCTGAGTTCGGTCGAGAGCTTCCTGTTTCTGGGATTCTTGGTGGCATTCGCCATCAAAGTGCCCATTTTCCCCTTTCACAGCTGGCTGCCCGATGCCCATGTCCAGGCGCCGACGGCGGGTTCGGTTATTCTGGCGGGTGTGCTGCTGAAGATGGGGACTTACGGGATTGTGCGCTTCAATCTGACCCTGTTCCCGCAGGCGACAGTGGCCTGGGCGCCGACGATTGCCCTGCTGGGCGTTATCGGGATTATCTACGGCGCCTGGGTCAGCTATGCGCAGGATAATGTCAAGAAGCTGGTTGCCTATTCGTCGGTCAGCCATTTGGGATTTGTGGTGCTGGGCATTTTCGCGCTGAACTCGCAGGGTTTGCAGGGCGCGACGCTTCAGATGGTCAATCATGGCATCAGCACGGGCGGACTCTTCCTGATGGTGGGCATGCTCTATGAGCGCTGGCACACCAAAGAGATGGCGGCTTATGGCGGCATCTGGAAAGTGATGCCCCTGTTTGGGGCGATAAGCCTGGTCATATCCCTGAGCAGCATGGGCTTGCCGGGTCTGAATGGCTTCATTGGCGAGTTCACGATCTTGATGGGTTCGCTGGGCAGCAGCTATCTGGGCTTTGCGTTTACGTTCTTGGGGACGCTGGGCGTGATTTTGGCGGCTGTCTATCTGCTGAAGATGTTTCAGCAGGTGTTTATGGGCGAGCATACCAATCGCCTGAAAGATGAGGCGGGCTATAAACTGCGCTGGAACGAGATCGCGGCCTTTATCCCGATTTTAATCATGATTTTCTGGATGGGCATTCAGCCCATTGTGTTCTTCAATATGCTGGATGTATCGATAGACAGCATCGCAGCGCTGTTCATTCCCTAGGAGAAATCATGTTCGAGACGCCGACTGTCGCTGAGTTTCTGGCGCATTCCAATTTGGTCTCCACCCTGCCTGGGGTGCTGCTGGTGCTGTGGGCGATGCTGCTGGTTCTGGCTGACCTGTTTATCCCGCCAGAGCGCAAGCGGTGGACGCCCCTGCTTGCCTGCGTCGGGCTGGGTGTCAGCTTTGCCGCGAATGTGTTTGTCTACTCGCCGGCGGAGGGCAAGCAGGTCGCGCTTTATGGGATGTTCGTGGCGGATGCCTTCACTGGCTTTTTGAATATGGTCATCCTGACGGCGACGCTGATTGCCATTCTGATGAGTTGGGATTATCTCAATCGGGCGGATATTCACCGCGGGGAATACTACATTCTGGCATTGCTGTCCTCGGCGGGCGCGATGTTTATGGTCGGGGCGAATGACCTGATTATTGTTTTTATCGCCCTGGAACTGCTTAGCATTCCACTGTACATCATGGCGGCTTTTCGCGCCATCAAACGGGATGGCACTGAGGCGGCGCTGAAATCCGAAGAAAGCGGTATGAAATACTTTATCCTGGGCGCGTTTTCGAGCGCGTTCCTGGTTTATGGCGCGGCGCTGGTTTATGGCGCGACTGGCACAACGAATATCCCTGACATTTTCTCGGTGGCGGGGGTTCTGGCCGGCACGACATCGGCGGCGGCTTTTTATCTGCTGGTTGGCGCCGCCCTGCTGTTTGTCGGGCTGGGGTTCAAGGTGGCGGTCGTTCCCTTCCACATGTGGACGCCGGATGTGTATGAAGGCGCGCCGACGCCAGTGACGGCTTTGATGAGCGTGACTGCCAAAATTGGCGGTTTTGCTGCCTTGCTGCGGCTGCTGGTCACGGGCTTGTCGGCTTTTGTCCTGACAGAGGGCGATGCGGCTGCCTGGCAGGCGACCGTGTCTGCCGTCGCCATCCTGACCCTCGTACTGGGCAATTTTGTGGCGATTTCGCAGCGCAATCTCAAGCGGATGCTCGCTTATTCCTCCATTGCTCACGCGGGTTATATTTTGGCTGCTGTGGCGGCGGCTGGCGCGGCTGGCGTCGCGGATGCGGCCACCCAGGGCGCGCTGGTGTATATGCTGGCGTATATGTTCACCAATCTGGGCGCCTTTGCGGTGGTGATGACGATTGAAAATGAAGATGGCAGCGGCGTCAATCTGGATGACATCGTTGGTCTGGCGCGGGCGCGGCCGCTGATGGCGATGGCGATGACGATCTTTATGCTCAGCCTGACCGGCATTCCCCTGACGGCCGGTTTTGTGGGCAAGCTGCTGGTGTTCGCGGCGGCGGTGCAGGCGGGTCTTTTTGGCCTGGTGATTATTGGCGTGCTGACGAGCGTTGTCAGCGCATTTTATTATATGCGGGTCGTGGTCAATATGTACCTGCGCGAACAGCCCGGCGGTCTTGAGCCGACGCTGGAAACGCCCTATATTCGCTGGGCGATTAATATCGCGCTGGCGGGTACGCTGGTCTTCGGCATTTTCTACCCCCTGGCGACCCACCTTGTGAGCATGGTCAGCATCATCTAGGGGCATTGGCATTCTTGCAAGGGAGGGCGGTTAAAGCCTTTCCTGCATGTCGAGAACCTCTCTGCCATCCTGCTCCACCCAAACCCCGCACTGTCCGCCGCCCTCGCTGAAGTTCAGTTCGACCTGCTGGCCATTAAAGCGCAGGACCGGGTGATAAAACCGGGCGACCTGCTGTGCTTGGGCGGCGATGTAGTGTCCGATGAGCGCCCGGCGGAAGCGCGATGCCGAGCGGTTGGGGAAGCTGCCATGGATCAGCTGGCCGTTGAAGAAGAGGACATCGCCCGCTTGCATGATGACCGCCTGCGGCTGCATATCGGCTGACAGGGGGACGGTGACATCGGTAAAGCTCTGGGTGGTATCCGCTTGGGTCGGGCAGAGCAGGGGCAGGGTATGGCTGCCGGGGACGACCTGCATACAGCCGTTTTCTTCGTCGCAGTCGTCCAGCGCCATCCAAGCGGCGATGCAGGTGCCTGGCTGCACCCGCAAATAAAATTGGTCTTGATGCAAAGCCTGCCCGCGGGCGCCGGCCGGCTTGAAGTACAGCATCGTCTGCACGGCCAGGGGTTCTTTGCCAATCAACTGGCGGAAGACGGCAGCCAGTCGCTGATCCAGCATCCAGTCGAGGCTGACCTGATCCCAGCGGTGCATGTGAATCAAACGCGGATACTGCCGGAGCGGGTCACTGTCGCTCATATCCACACCGCCAAAATCGCCCGGATGGCTCCCTTGGCGCAAATCCATATAATGCTGGCGGTAATCTGCCACTTCTTCGGCGGAAAACAGCCCCGAAACAATCACATATCCCTGTTCCTGAAAACCTCGTACATCGACCTGCATAACCGACCTCCATTGCCTGCGTCATTATAATCTATCGTCTCACCTCGATTTTACCGAAAAAGGAAGGCGCGATGCAAGCGGTTATGGATGTTCAGGAAGCGCGTTCAAGGTGGTCAGGTAGTATTCTCGGCCGGTGCCGCCGTCAGGCTGACGGAATGGCAGGGGGGCGCCGGTGAGGCTCTCTTTGACGGCGAGCAGCAGGTTATAGCTGCCCGCGCGGATGTCGCAGGGGATGGTGAGTTCGGTCTGGTCACGATAGTATGTGTCCGTTTCCCACTCGGTGGTGAATTGATTGGCGGGGGCGGGGAGCGAGTCGGCGCGGGCGGCCTGGCCATCGCCGTCGCTGTCGGCAAGAATCAGGGTCAGGGTGTAGGGGCGGTCGTCGGGCCGGGCAAGCTGCCACCAGCTTTCGATAGTGAGGCTTTTTTGGCAGGGTGTCACCTCAACGGAATCCAGCAGCGCCCATGAATGCAGCCGCATGGCATCGCCAAAGAGGACAGGGGCGCCCGACTGCGGGGCGCGAAGGTATTCGGAGAGGCTGTAAGATGTGGGGAAGGGGGCGTCCCAAGCGGTCGTTCGCAGAAGCGCATAATTTTGGTTGAGCCACTGCTGGAGGTCGTCACTATGTCGGCTGCCGCTGCCCTGTCGCAGCAGCCAAAGCTGCTGATGGTCGGGCAGCTTAGCGAAATCGGCTTCGTCAAATGACTTGCGGACATTCGCCAGTTCGTCAGGAAACGTGGGTGGATGAGCCTGGTCTTCGGGGTCAATCAGGTGGAGCATACGGTCTTTGCGCATCCTGTTGGGCGTAAAATCCATCAAATAATAGGCGGCCGCCGTCAGCCAGCGCGAAGGATGATCGAATTCGGTAATGAGGACGCTGTCCGGGCGATATGAAGCGGATATGCTTTGCACGATTTCACGGTAGGGCGCGTTGGCTGTCTGGACGGCAATGTTCTGCGGGGCGTGGAGATAAAGCAGAATGAGCAGAATCGCCCCCGCCTGAACGGGCAGGAAGCGCAGCCCCAAAGCCATCAGCAAAGCCACCAGTGTGACCAGCATCTGTAGGGTGCGGGCGTGCAAAATAGTGTAGACCTGATGGACGAGAAAGATGATGGCAAGCGCCGCCAGCAGGAGGAACAGGGGATAGAGCAGATTCCAACGTTGGGCCCAGCGCAGACGGGCCAGGTGATGGGCTGTTATCAGGCGGGGCGGGGTGAACAGGCTCAAGAGCAGCAGCAGCCCAAAGACAACTCCCGGATTGAACCTGACATGATGATACAAGGTTTGCAGGCCCATAGTGTAATAGCCATCGGAAAAGGGAACCAGAATGACATACAGGATTGGCAGCAGCCAGACGGAAAATGACAGGGCGATGAAAATCCACATGAGCAGGGAGTTCAGCCAGACTTTGCGGTCGAAGCGGTGAAAGGCAAACAGGAAGAGCGCATGAGCCGCGAAGATAAAGAAGGCGGTGAAGTGCGTATAAATGGCGGCGATGCCCAAGACGACATAGGCGAGCATGAGGCGGGATGTCGGTTGGCGCAGCCAGCGATAATAGACGAGGTGCAAGGCCGCTGTCAGCATGATCAGCATGGGATAGGGGCGCAGTTCGGCCATGGCATTGCCGGCGAATCCATATACCCCCAGGATGGCGACGGCATAAAAAGCGGTGCGGCGGTCGCCAAGGTGCAGCCCCAGTTGATAGAGCAGGGCATAGGTCAGCAGGTTCATGAGTTTGGATGACCAGCGCGTAATGGCTTCGGCGCCGCCAAAGCTGTCCACCCAAAAATCGGCAAACAGACGCCAGCCGGGCGGATGAACATCGCCCGCCATCCACTCGACGATCTCCGCCGGATTTTTTATCATGGCGGCGTGGACAGAGTTAATCTCATCTTCCCGATAGTTGCGGCCGCTATAGCTGTGCGAATGCAAAACCATAATGACGAGGATGAGCGCCGCAAGGGCGAGGGTTCTCGTCAGGGTGGCGGTTTGTTCTGTCGGTGACAAGAGCAGGCTCGCTTGGCTAAACCTTATCGGGTGTTTATTCTACTATGGGCATGAGGCGGATGCTAGTTCGCCCTGAGGGCCGCCGAAGGCATCCGCGCGCGCAGCCGCTCGAGTACATCCAGCAGCCGCCACTGCCAGATGTCCTTTTCGGCCGGGATTTGCACGTCGGTTCGCGTGACATCAATATCGGGCCCCAGTTCAAATGCCAGCAGGCCGCGCTGTATGCTGGCGAGATAAGGCAGTTTGATGAGAATGTGCGAGCGGGGCATAATGATATGCGTTGCCTGAATGGCGCGCGCCAGCAGCTTGACTTCGATTTGATAGAGCAGGCCCTCGACGGCTGTCGGCAGCTGCCCGAAGCGGTCTCTTAGTTCCTGTTTCATCGTTTCAACTTCCTGTGCGCTTTGGAGGCTGCCGATGCGGCGGTAAAGCTGCAGGCGCAGGGACATTTCGGGTATCCAGTCGGTCGGGAGGTAGGCTGGCAGCGGCAGGTCGATGACGATGCGCTCGCGGGCGGAAGCCGGCTTGTGGTCAAGGGAGGGGCCGGCCTGCCGCTCCTTGACTGCCTGCCGCAGCATCTCGGTATAGAGATACAGGCCGACCTCTTCGATATGACCGGACTGTCGGGTGCTGAGCACGCCGCCGCTGCCGCGCAGTTCCAGGTCGCGGATGGCGATTTGAAAGCCCGACCCCAGCTGGGTATGCTCGGCCAGGGTTTCCAGGCGGGCGCGTGCTTCTTCTGTCAGCGCGCCTGAAGCGTGGAAAAAATAAGCATATCCCTGCTGCGCCGAGCGCCCGACCCGCCCGCGCAGCTGATAAAGCTGTGATATGCCGAACCAGTCGGCGCGGTCGACGATAAGCGTGTTGACGCGGGGCATATCAATGCCATTTTCGATGATGGCGGTTGAAATCAAGACATCATATTCGCCGCGGGCGAAGGCGGCCATAACGTTTTCCAAGCTGCGCGGCGGCATTTGTCCGTGTGCCACAGCGATGGTGGCTTCGGGGACGATATTTTCGATTTTGCTGCGGATGGCCTGAATGGTCTGGATGCGATTGTGGACAACAAACACCTGACCGCCGCGTTCGAGTTCGCGCATGATGGCGCGGCGGCTGAGTTGGTCATCCCAGGAGCCGATGTGTGTCATCACGGGCAGCCGTTCTTCTGGGGGCGTTTGAATCGTGCTGATGTCGCGGATGCCGCTCAGGCTCATAAACAGGGTGCGCGGGATGGGCGTCGCGGTCAGTGTCAGAATGTCGATTTTGGCGCGGAGTTTTTTGAAATGCTCCTTGTGTTTGACGCCGAAGCGCTGTTCTTCGTCGATGACCATCAAGCCGAGCTTGCTGAAGCTGATGTCTGATGAGAGCAGCCGATGCGTGCCGACGACAATATCGACCTCGCCCGCTGCCAAGCGTGCGGCAATCTCCTTTTGCTGCGCTTTGGTGCGAAAGCGCGACAGCATATCGACAGTGACGGGAAAGGGCTTGAGGCGAGCCCTGAAATTATCGAAATGCTGCTGTGCCAGGATGGTGGTCGGCGCCAGGACAGCGACTTGGGCGCCATCCTGCACGGCCTTGAAGGCGGCGCGCAGCGCGACTTCGGTTTTGCCAAAGCCGACATCGCCACAAATCAGGCGGTCCATGGGGCTGTCGCTTTCCATATCCCGTTTGACCTCTTGAATCACCTTGAGTTGGTCGTCGGTTTCGACAAAGGGGAAGCTGGCTTCCAACTCGTGCTGCCAAGCGCTGTCGGGGCTGTAGGCGAAGCCGGCTGAACGCGCCCGCCGCTGATGGATTTCGAGCAATTCTTTGGCTTCGGCTTCGGCATTTTGGCGCGCCTTGCCGCGGATTTTCAGCCACAGGTCGGGTTTGCCCAATCTGCTGAGCTTGGGCGCTATGTCATCGACGCCGACATAACGGGTTAGACGGTCGGCCTGATGGACGGGGACAAAAAGCGTGTCCGTGCCATGATACTCAATCAGCAGATATTCGCGCTGGCTGGCGTTCACCCGCCGATGGCGCAGGCCCATGAATTTGCCGATGCCATAATCGACGTGGACGACGTAAGTGCCTTCCTTCCAATCGGTGTAGGCGGTTTCGGGGGTTTTATGGGCGGTTCGGCTGGCGGCGGCGGTTCGGCGGCGGGGTTCGGCGCGCGTCCAGCCGAAAATCTCGGCATCGGTGATGAAATGGAGTCGGCGGCGGTCGGCGCGCAGTGACCAGCCTTCGGCGGCAGCGCCTTCGACAAAGCGCAAGGCGCCGCTTGGCAGCGGCTCGGTGATGGCTTGGACAGTCGGGATGAAGGCGGAGGCATCCTGCTCGTACCACAGATTCAGCAGCCGACTGCTCTGCTCGGTGACAATCACCACCGCGTCGCCGCGGTTTCGATAAGAGCGAATCTGGTTCAGCATGGCCCGAAGCTGCCCGCCATAACGTTCGCCGGGTGTGAAGAGCGGCCGCGCGGCGCCGTTTTTCTCCGCGGCTGTCATCGTGGAAAGGCTGATGCTTTGATGCCCCTCAAGCTGCCCCTGCAAGGTCTCCCAGTCGATATAGGGCAGTGGATGAAGCTCGGCAATTTGATGCGCGGCGCGGGCATCGGCGCGGCCCTCATCTGACTTGCGGGCGAGGTCGCAGACGGCTGCTTCCAGCGCTTGCGGGTCTTCTATCAGAATCAGGCTGTTGGCGGGCGCATAATCCAGCAGACTCGCTGGCTGGGGATAAAGATAGGGCAGATAATGTTCGAGGCGGGCGAAAGCCGCACCCATTGCCAGCGATTCCATATCGGCGGCGATGCTGGAAAAGTCGGTGGCCTTATCGGTGATGGCATCGGCCCAGCCTTGAAGCCGGCTGGCAATCGGCGGCGCGAGTTTGGGCAGCGCTTCTCTGGCTGGCACGATGCGCAGGGAGGGCAAGCGCCTGATGCTGCGCTGGCTGCCGGGGTCAAATTGGCGCAGGCTGTCGATTTGGTCATCGAAGAATTCGATCCGCGTCGGGTGCTTGGCTGCCAGCGGGAAAATATCGAGGATGCCGCCCCGCCGACTGAATGTGCCGCTTTCGGTGACGACTGTGGCGGGTTCATAGCCCATGCCCATCCAGGCGCGAATCAGGGATGCTGGCTGATGACGGTCGCCGGGCGCGAGTTCGAGGGTGGACTGGCGGAAATGCTTGGGTGGCAGGGTGGCTTGCATGAGGGCGCGCGCCGATGAGACGATGATGGGCGGTTCTGCATTCTGGCGGTGCGTCAAGGCGTTCAGGGTCTCGATGCGGCTGCGAATCACGGTGGCATCCCAAGGCGCGCGGTCATAGAAGCGGGCCGATGGCTCGGCAAAGCGATAAATGCGTTCGGGGCTTTGCAGCCAGATGGGCAGCTGTTCGCTGATGTTGTAGGCGCGGCGGACTTCTGCGGTCAGGCAGATGACCGCGCCTTCCCAATCCTGCGCCAGCGCCGCCAGCATACAGGGGCGCGCCGCGCGCGGGATATGCAGCCGAGACGGACGGCTGGCGAGCGCTTGCAGAACTTGGCGGTAAGCCTCGCTTTGGCGCAGAGCGGGCAGCAAACCTGAAAGTGAAATGGACATTTTAATCCAGCAATGCCTGGTAGCAAAGGTTGCGGAAATCGCTCTGGAAGGGAAGCATATTGTCCATCAGCTGGGTCATTATCATACCGACAAGGCGCTCTTGCGGGTCTACCCAGAAGTTGGTCGCCGCGGCGCCGTACCAGCCATAATTCCCGTTGGAGTTCATCACGCCGGTTTGCGCCGCGTCGATGACGACATCAAAGCCCAGCCCGAATCCCTTGCCGGGGAGCGGTGTCAGGCCGAGTTCAATCGGCAGGAGCTCTGGTTTGAGATGATTGAGCGTCATATATTCGACTGTTTTGCGCCCCAGCAGACGCCGGCCGTCTGATTTGCCTTTGTTAAGCAGCATCCTGGCGAATTGCCAATAATCTTGGGCGGTCGAAACCAAGCCGCCGCCGCCCGAAGGCGCCTTGGCCGGTACGGTGAAATCATGCGCCGGGACATAGGGCGTTCCCTGATATTCATGGAAAGAATGATCGGTGACATGATGCTGATACAGTTTTGCGAAGCGGTGCTGTTTTTCGGGGGGGACGTGGAAGTGGGTATCGACCATGCCAAGCGGGTCAAAGATTTTACCCTGCAAGAAGTCTTCGAAGGGCATATCGGACAAGACCTGCACCAGATAGCCGCAGACATCGGTGGCGATGCTGTAATTCCAGACGGTGCCGGGATGATGTTTGAGCGGCAGTTCGGCCATACCGATGATTTTCTCCGCCAGAGTCGCGGTTGGGCTGCGGAAAATCGAACGGCGGTACATATTCTCGACGGGTGAATCGTGGTAAAAGCCATAGCTCAAGCCGGCGGTATGGGTCAGCAGGTGCTGGATGGTCATGGGCGCATCCGGCTCGACGAGTTCCTGCCCCAAATAGCCCATCCGCCGCAGCACTTTGGTTTTGCCGAAAGCGGGGATGTATTTGCTGACCGGCTCGAAAAGCTGAAATTTGCCCTCTTCGCACAGCATCATCAGGGCGACGGACGTGACGGGTTTGGTCATACTGTAGATGCGAAAGATGGTGTCTTTTTCCAGTGGCAGCCGCTGTTCCACATCGCGGAAGCCGCAGGTTTCATAATGGACGACCTGCCCTTCGCGGGCGATCAGGGTGATAAAGCCGGGCGCTTTTCGCTGGTCTACATATTCCTGCATTCTGATGGGGATATGATTCAGACGGTCGGATGACATACCCAAGGCTTCGGGTGATGAAAGTCGCATAAACATTCTCCTGCTATCGATGAACAGTAGGTACAGTTTAGCCGCATCGGCGCGGGATTGGCAGTGTCTTTGTCATCAGACGGAAGCCACAAGCGCCTGATGGATTTTAAGCGCTTTGGGATGCTGCGGGTTGATTGCCAGGGCGGTTTCTATGGCTGCCAGCGCCGCCGCCATCTTGTCCTGTTCGAGATAATAATCGGCCAAAATCAGATAGCGGCTGACGGCTTTTTTAGGGTTTGCCTGCTGGCGATACCATTCGGCAATATCACGCTGGACATCGACCAACGCGGGCTGGATGGCGACTGCCCGCTCTTTTTCGGCGCGGGCGAGGCCGGATTTCCCGCCTGTCTCGTAGAGCCGCGCCAGTTTGAGGTGGCCGGCGGCGGCCTCATCCAGCCGGCCGAGTTTCTTCTGGATGGCAATCAGCTTCGAGAGGGGCTTGGGGTCGGAAGGCGCCAAGGCATGGGCGCGCTGACAGATTTTAAGCTGTTCCTCGAGTTTGGGTTGGGGTTTGGGCTGGCTTGGGCTGCCGTTGTAGGTGGACATGGCCTTGTCGATGCCGTCCGTCAGCCACATCTCGATGGCATTTGCCGCTCGGCTGACGACTTCCTGCGCGCGGATTTCGTCATCGCCCTGGAAGGCATGCAAGACAAAATCAACCGCGGGCATTCTGCCGGGCGGGCGGCCAATGCCAAAGCGCAGCCGCGCGAAGTCTTGGCTGTCAAGGTGGTGGATGATGCTGCGAAGCCCATTCTGCCCGCCGTGTCCGCCAGACTGGCGCAGTTTCAGGATGCCAAAAGGGGTGTCCAGGTCGTCGTGGATGATCATCAGGCGGTCAAGCGGGATGTCATAATAAGTACTCAGGGGCCGAAGCGACTCGCCGCTGCGGTTCATATAGGTCAGGGGTGTGGCCAGTTTGATTTTTTTGCCTTGTATGATGCCGTCCCAAGTGCGGGCGCGTTTTTCGGTTCGGCCGGTGCCCAGACCATAACGCTGAACAAGCTCATCAATCACCCGCCAGCCAACATTGTGGCGGGTCTTGGCATATTTGGCGCCCGGATTGCCCAGCCCCGCGATTAGATAGCGGTCAGCCATATTCGCCTCGTCGTCCTGAATGCGCCTATCATAGCACAAGGGCATTGAGTTGGGTAATGGTCGCTTTCACGTTATGAATCCCAGTGCGGGCGCGTTGACGGGGCTGGCTGATGCTGCTGGCTGAATTGGGTCTCGTAGAGTTGGGCGTAAAGGCCATGTTGGGCGAGCAGCTGTGCGTGCGTCCCCTGTTCGACAATCATCCCGCGGTTCATTACCAGAATCTGGTCGGCGGCGAGGATGGTGCTGAGACGGTGGGCGATGACAATGCTGGTGCGTCCGCGCATCATGCGAGCAAGCGCATCTTGAATCAGGGCCTCGGATTGGCTGTCGAGGTGGCTGGTGGCCTCATCGAGTACGAGGATGCGCGGGTTTTTCAGGATGACGCGGGCGATGGCGATGCGCTGCTTTTCGCCGCCGCTCAGCCGCTAGCCGCGCTCGCCAACGATGGTGTCATAGCCCTCGCGCAATCCGGTGACGAAGTCGTGGATATGGGCGGCTTTGGCGGCGGCTTCGATGTCGTCTTGGGTCGCATCCGGCTTGGCGTAGAGCAGGTTGGTGCGAATGGTGTCGTGGAAGAGGTAGGTCTCCTGGGTGACCATGCCGATATGCTCGGCCATGGTGCTTAATGTCAGCCGCCGCAGGTCGCGTCCGTCGATCATAATGCGCCCGGCGGAGGGGTCATACAGGCGCGGTATCAAATAGGTCATGGTGGTTTTGCCGGCGCCGCTGGGTCCGACCAGGGCGACCAGCTGCCCCGGCTGGATATGGAAGGAGATGTTTTGCAGCGCCAGTTCGCGCGCCTGATGGCTCTTTGACGAGGGGGATTTGCCATTTTCCCGTTTGGCATAATCGCCAGCGCGGGTGGCGGTTACGTGATCCATTTTGCCAATCCGCTCCACATCCGAAAGCAGCTGGCTTTCGTCGAGTTCATAGCGGAAGGCGACCTTATCGAATTCGAGTTCGCCAGCGATTTCAGGCAGATATTGGGCATCGCTTCGCTCGGCTATTTCGAGCGGCAGGTCGATAATCTCGAAGACGCGCTCGAAGCTGACAATCGACTGGGCAAAATCGACGGGCGCGTTGGTCAAGGCCTGCAGGGGGATATAGAGTTGGGTCAGGTAGGTGACAAAGGCGACGATGGTTCCCACGGTGAAGGCATCCTGGATCACCAAAATGCCGCCGCCCCAATAGACGACGGCGGTGCCGATAACGCTGATGAGGCTGATGAGGACAAAGAACTGGCTGCCCAGCACGGCGCGTTGGATGCCGGCATCGCGGACATCGGCGGCGCGCCTCTCGAAATGACCAACCTCGGCCTCGCTGCGCCCAAAGAGCTTGACCAGCAGGGCGCCGCTGATATTCAGGGTTTCGTTCATCATGGCGTTCATTTGCGCGTTGTAGCCCATCTGCGCCCGCGCAATCGCTTGCAGACGTTTGCCCAGCCGGCGGGCGATCACGATGAAAAATGGCAGCACCAGGACACCCAGCACGGTCAAGCGCCATTCCAGCGTCAGCATCACCGCCAGGGTGGCGGCCACCGTGATGACGTTGGTGATGATGGTGACGATGGTGTTGCTGATGGCATTTTGTGCGCCGACGACATCATTATTCAGCCGACTCATCAATTCGCCTGTTTTGGTGTTGGTGAAGAATCGCAGCGACATCTGCTGCAAGTGATGATAAAGCGAGACGCGCAAATCATAGATGACGCCCTCGCCAATGGAGACATTCAGCTTGCGCTGGATAATCCGAATGCCGCCGCTCAGAAGCGAAATCGAGACCAGCCCCAGCACCAGCAGGTTGAGGGCGGCCAGGTCTTTGTTTGCCAGCGCGTTGTCAATGATTTCGCGGAAAATCAGGGGGTTGAGCAGGCCGAGAAATGTCGTGAGCAGTATCGTGCCGAGCATGCCGGCGATTTGGAGGCGGTAAGGCCGGGCGTAAGCCATCACGCGCAGCAGCAGGCTGCGGGTGACCTTGGGTTTGTCCGCCGTATCGAACTTGTGAAGATACTTAAACCAGCCGCCGCCTCTCATCATCGCGCGGTTCCTGTCGCTGTCTGTTCGGATAACCTTAGCATAGCGGAAAACCACTTGGTCAAGCTACTGCACCTATGATTAGGCAACCTCATCCAATCGGCTGGCCGGCTAGCGGTCCAAGGACAGGCCGCGAATGATGGCGCGGGCGTCCGACAGACTGGGTGCGAACAGAACTTCGCGCCCTTCGACCGCATTGTTGAAGGTCTTGTGGAAAGCCTGATAAATGGTTTTCATGGCGCCGTTCGCGCCGACGACGACCCGCGCGCCTTCGTTCGGGCGGGCTTCGCCGGTATCGAGCAGGGTTTTGGCGGCGGTGAGAATATCCCTGGGAATGGATGTGCCTTCCAAATCAATAATCAAATCGACAATATGCCCAACGCTGCCAATCAGCGAATCGGCTTTTTGCACGGCGGTTTCAAGCTCCGTCCACGACCATTCCGTCTCGAATTCGAGGAGTACAATCGTCTTTTTTTTGTTGTCCCAGCGTGTCACAATTGCCATCTTGCCTGTCCTGTAGCTCTTGTTCTGCCATATACGCGATACACTTGTCTGCGAATCATTTTCGCAACGGGTTGCCTTAAGATACATTATAAATATACCCCTATTTAAGCCGCGGGGCAACTGTTCAGCTTTCCACAATTTGAAAGGGCAGGGGCGGGGCAAGGAGGCTGTCATCCAGCCGAAGCTCCACACTCCAGGTTCCCGTGACGAAAGCGGCATCGTTTTGGTCAATCGAAAACCAGATGCAGCTGTCGTCGATGGGGTTTTCCGCCTGGAAGCTGTAAAAAAATACGTTTCGGCCGCGCTGCCGCCAGCTGGCGGAGAGGGCCGCGCCGGTCGGGATGCTGTAGGCGCGGGCGACCACATAGATTTCGGCTGAAGCGGGCGTCAAGCGCGGATTGCGGTCTATGGCGCAGGCGGTCTCGTCTATGCCCGATGCCAGCACAATATCTTCCAGATGCGGCCCACTGCCGCGGGCGGCGGCGTCTCTGACGGAAGCTGCGGCTTGGGCCATGGTGGCGGTGAGTCGAGTTTGCGGCCGGGCTGGATTTGGCGCGGTCAGGTTATTGGCGGCGATGGGCGCGGCGGGCTGGGGGGTGAAGGCGGCGATGCCGCTTGACTGGGTTTCGACAAAGTCGGCGGCGGTGCCCAGCGCGACCAGGGTCGCGCTCAGGAATTTGCCGTCTCCTTCGACCTCCGCGACGCGCGTCAGGGCGAAATCCTGTGTGGTTCGCATCCGCGCCTGCGCGATGGTTGCCTCCAGGCGCAGGATGGCTATCTGCGCGCTGGCGGTGTTATGTCCCGCGATGGCGGTCAGCTGCGCCGCGGAGGCGCCGCAGGCCGTCAGCGCAAAAACGATGAGAACCAGCAGGGCATAAGCTGACAAAATCCTGTTGGGCATCCGCGGCATAAGCCTTCAACAAAAAGACCGCCGCGCGGAAAGCAAGACGGTCTTGACGAGTGGAAGCGCCGGGGACCTGCCCCCCGGGTCCGCTGATTTCGAATCTCGCACTTCTACAAGTTTAGCTCTCTGTACAGTTTCGCGCAGTGCTGCCCAAAGAGCGCGGCGCACACTGGACTAGCCGATGGGACTTGGCGCCGTCTTATCGGCGTGGGACGGCGGGCACCCTTACTTTTTATGACACTCGCTGCGACACGCGAAGGGGGGCGGGTTCGCAGGAGCGGTAGAGGACTTCGCGCCTCTACTGCCGCTTGCCAGCCGTCTAGGCGGCGGCAAGGGCAAAGGAATTGTCTTCTGCACCTATGTGCGTTGCCAGTTTTACGTGTCTTGGCACCACGACTTGCCGTGCGGCTTCAACCACCAACGTCGAATCTGGTTCGCTCCCGTGATGGCTGATGATGCTGACCCGCCTGAAGCGGAACGCATCACCACCTATTTGCATTTTAGCACAAAGGCTGATGGATGACAAGCGGGTTTTCAATTAAAAACATATCAGAAAGCGGCGGGCTTAGCCCTTGAACATGCCCTTTTGCGATTTGCCCTCGCGGCTGGTCTGGTCGGGTTTATAGAACTCGGCGCGCTCGAATGTGCCGTGCTGCGGCGGCATTGAGACGACGGCGCCGTCCAGCAAATCGCCCACCGTCAGGATTTGCAGCTTGCGGTAGGGCCGTTCCCAAAAAGGCGATTCGTAATAACCGGCCGCCAGCGCCTCGCGCAGCATATCCTGCGTGGGGAGTTCCAGCGTGATGAAGACGCCAATGGCGGCGCGCTCGCGTTCGACTGTGCCTTTCAGGTCGCGGATGTCGCCCGATTTCACCTTGCCCGACTTGACCTGCACGACCACTTTTTGCGCTTTCGCCTTGCCCTTGCGGCTGGGCTCGAAGAAGTTGATGACGCCGTCGATGCCCTTGTCGGCGCCCTTTTTGCCGCGCCGCGAGCCGGCTTTCCCGCCAATGGGCTTTGCCTGTATCAAGGAGAGCGCCCACCATTCAAACTGATAGCGCCCTTCGTTGTCGGAATCGGTCGCCAAAGCCCGCGCGCCGTCAACCGTTCGGGGTTCACCGATGACCGCATAATCCGCCCCTGAGGTCAAGCCGAACATATCCCCCAGGCGATATTTTTGCAGGGCGATGCTCAGGTGGGTGATGTCGATGCCGATCCAGCGGCGGCGGAGTTTGTGGGCGGCGGCAATGGCTGTGCCACAGCCACAGAAGGGGTCGAGGATGATGTCGCCCTCGTTTGAGGAGGCGCGGATGATGCGCTCCAGCAATTTGACAGGTTTTTGGGTGGGGTAGCCGAGTCGTTCTTTGGCTTGTGAGTTCAATGGTGATATATCGGTTATGACATCTTGTGCAGGAATACCCGACGTTTCATCAAGATAGCGTTTTATTCTTATGCCACCAGTACGTGTAAAATGCAGCCGATTTTCTTGATCCAGTCTTTTCATTGTGCGCAAAGGGACGCGCCACAGTGAAGTTGTTCCTTTATATTCGTATGTATAACCACCGCCAGATAATCCTTTGGCGCTAAGACTTCCATCTTGCCAAAGTCGTCCATCAGAGTCTTTACGATGAAAACGTCTTTTATATTCGGCATCGTATTCTGTATACACTTGATTCCATGCAAATTCGTCTGATTTGGAATAGTAGAGAAGCACATCGTGTACGCTTCCCCATCTTTTAGCATCATTATGTGCTGATGTTCGCTTCCAAACAATTTCATTTCTGAAGCTCCTGACACCAAAAATCGCATCCAGAAGGATTTTGAGATAGTGACTGGCGGTGGGGTCGCAATGCAGATAGAGGCTGCCCTGCGGTTTCAGCACGCGGTGCAGTTCCACCAGCCGCGCCGTCATCATCACCAGATAAGCCATCATCTGATTGCGGTCAATCAAGTCGAGCAGAGCGGCGGTGGCGGCGGCTACTTTGGGCGGCGCATTCACAATCAGGTCTTGGCAGGTCGCCTCGGCCGTTTCGCCCCAATGCCAGGTGTCCTCAAAGGCGGTAATCTGCGCTTGGCTGTCGGCGCCGCTTTCGGATTTGAAAAGCACATTATAATTGCGGCTGCTGTTGAAGGGCGGGTCGAGGTAAATCAGGTCGACGCAGTCATTGGGAAAGTATTCCGGATTGCGCAGGATGTCCAGATTGTCGCCATAATACAGACGATTCTTGAAGTTCGGCTCGGCCATCGATTATAATTCCCTGTTGGAAGCCCTCGGGGCTTTCAGGATTTTGTAGGTTTCCTGTGACAGCTGGCGACCAAACCTTTGTCTGTCACAGGAAACCCTTAAAGAAAAAGTCTGATTAAAGACTTATCTTAGCACTATTAAAACCTGTTTTCGCTTTCTTGGCAATAGAAAATCAGACTTTTCCTCAAGGCCATGGCAGCAAAATGGCGGATTTTTGGTCGCCTTTTGCCAAGCGTCCTGTGATATGGTGGCCTGGCCGGGCGGATTGACTATGCTCCAGGCATAACCTATTTTGAGCGGAAGAAGTTTGGAAAAGTAGACAATGCGGTCAAAAAGGACTTTAATGGGTCATACAGGGTTAAGAAGTGTCATTTGACCTGTTTTGGCTTGCCATTGCCTGCCGCGGGGGCGCCACTGGCTGCCATTTCCCGCCATTCGCTGCCATTGGCCGCCATATTGTGATGATGCGGTATGGTATGATAGGGTGACTTGATGATAGCAAAATGAAAGGCGCGTGGCGGTGGATGTTTTGATTGTTGGCGCTGGGGCAGCCGGCTTGATGGCGGCGCGCACCCTGGGGGATAGCGGTTATTCGGTTCAGCTTCTTGAGAAGGGGCGCAGCGCGGGCGGACGTTTGGCGACCCGCCGCATGGGGGCTGGCGGGCTGGCGGATCTCGGGGCGCAGTTTTTTACCGTGCGCACCGCCACCCTGCAAAGCTATGTGGCGCGGTGGCTTGATGAGGATTTGGTAAGGGTCTGGGGGACGGGCTGGTCGGATGGCAGCGTGAAGCGCACGGCGGGCGATGGTCATCCGCGCTACATCGCGCGCGGCGGCATGAATCAACTGGCAAGGCATCTGGCGCGGGGGCTGGATGTTGCGCTTGACCGCCGCATTGCCGCCGTTCAAATGAGGGATGGGGGCTGGCTGCTGCGCGACAGCGAGGGGCGGGCCTATGAGGGGC
>DAOUKA010000208.1:0-5413 GCA_034421915.1 Anaerolineae bacterium | reverse complement strand
GTGCCGCAATCGGGCGAAAACCCATCAAAGCGAAACCAGTCGCCGTGCCTGATGCCGCCGCAATCCGCAGAAAATCACGTCTCGAAAGTTTTTTTGTCATGACAATCATCTCCTAAACATACCTAACCAAGCATAACAAAGTCAGTAAATAGACGCACAAGTGAAAAACTGTCGTCAAACACTTTCCATTTGACTTATCTTGACATAATAATACCGCAGTTTCCAGTGAGCGCCAACGCGATTTTTCGGCAGGTGATTTGCATTTATTTATCACCTCATATTATAATATGGTAAGCGTAATTTGTATTCAGGAAGAGGCAGTGATGTCTGCTCAGGCAGACACACCTTTTTAATCGCATTTTATCTAAATAAGGAGACATTCCATGAAAAAATTACTTTTGGTCATTGCTTTGCTGGCACTGGCAGTGCCAACTATAGCGCAGGATATGGGTGGCTGTAACATTGAGCCGCCTGAGTCCGTTCAAACTGTCAATATGATTGGCTGGACCTATCCTATCATTGATTTCTATGCAAGCGAACTCGAAGCCTGCAACGCTGTGGGCAACATCGAGGTCAACACGCAGCTTATGGATTCTGGATCGGCACACGACACGCTCCGCTTGGCACTGGGTGCGGGAGGCACGGCACCATACGACATCATTATGGTAACCCAGGACGATGTCAAATCTTACGTTGCCGAAGGCTGGATGCAGCCGCTCAATGACCTCATCAACAAATACGATGAAGCGCACAATATCTTCGATATTTCCGGTCTCGATGACATGACAGTTGATGGCAATATCTATGCCCTGCCGATGGAACTCAATACCCGCCACTTGTTCTATCGCCCCGACCTGCTGGAGAAATATATGCTTGAAGTTCCCCGGACATGGGATGATGTGATTGCCGCCTGTGGCGTTTTGCAAGAAGAAGACAGCATCGTGATTCCCTTCACGACGCAGCTTCATGCAGGTTGGGCATGGCGCATTGAATTCAGCGATATGGTGCTTGCCTTTGGTGGTCAGCTGCTCAACGAGGACAACACGCCAGCCTTCCACAGCGAAGCCGGTATGCAGGCACTCGAAAAACTGGTCGAAATCGCCGATGCCTGCATGGGTGAGGAAGGCTTGACCTACAGCATTGATGACAGCCAGATTGGCATTGCGACCGGTGAGCTTGCGATGGCATTCACCTGGGCAAGCCGCGCCGCCGCGATGGATGATCCTGATTTCTCCGATTATGTGGGGGGTATCGAATTCGCTGCGGCGCCGCGGGCAACCGCTGACGGGCTTTACGGTGCAACCGGTGGCACGGGCGCTGGTTTGGGCATCCCCGCGAATACTGATGTCGACGCTGACCAGATATTCCAAATCATCCTGGAAGCGATGGATGTCGAATCTCAGGTTCGGGCTTCAAAAGTAGGAGTCATCAGCCGCAACTCTGTCGCAGCAGAAGCCGACGCCCGGTATCTGGAAGCGGTATTCGAGACCATCAATGGCGGTGTAGAAGGTCAGAGCGTCCCGGCAATCGGTGCAGTGCTGAACCCGGTGCTGGATAACTGGCTGCCACAGATTGTCACTGGCGATATGTCCGCCGAGGAACTCCTCAATGCGGCGGCAGATGCTTATACAGCCGAGGCGACTGTGCAGGGATTCATTGAGAGCTAAATCGGCAGTGTGAACGGGGGAGCCTCTGCTGCCCCTTTCGTCGTAGATAGCCGTTCGACAGAGGACACAGAGGTGGGTTTTTGTGTCCTCTGTATCTTTTTACAGCGGCATAACGAGTTATAGCGGCAACGAGGACAATCGCTCTGTGCCAGGCAATACTTACTGTCCAGCTATAGTCTATTCCAGTTATTGGGAAATTTGTTGATGAATAGACAAACATTTTCTTTCTTTGTTGCTCCCAGTGTGTTGATTATGACCGGGCTAATGACCCTGCCACTGCTGGCATCCATTGTTCTAGGATTGCACTTTATCACCTTCCGCAACCTCGACGCCCCTGTATGGATTGGCTTACAAAATTACATAGAAGTCTTGAAGGACCCTGAATTCTGGGATTCACTGGAGTTCACGCTGTTAATCATCGCGGTCACTGTGCCGGCACGGATTGTACTTGGCTTGATTTTTGCCTTGCTTATGGATCAAATCAAGCGCTTTCGCGGCATCTTTATCGCGGCGGCGCTGGTGCCATTCGTGCTGACACCCGTCGTCGGGACGCTTATCTTTCGTGATATGTTTGACCGCGGCGGGCTGTACTGGTACTGGATGCAGCAGTGGTTTGATTACCGACTGTTTATGAGCAGTACAACTGTCCCGCTATTAATCGTGTTTCATAACATCTGGACGGCAACGCCTTTTGCCATGATTGTGATCTTCGCCGGCTTGCAAACACTGCCAGAGGAAACACTAGAAGCAGCGCGAGTTGATGGCGCGAACTGGCTGCGCCAACTGTGGCATGTCGCTATCCCGCATCTGCGTTCGTTATTTGTCTTTATCGCCTTGATATCTATTATGGATGTCTACCGCATCTTCGACAGCGTTTTTGTCCTGACACAGCAGAATCCCATCTTCGATGCCGAAACCATCATGTACTACAACTTCCAGGTCGCGCTCAGTTTTGGACGATTGGGCAAGGCAAACGCCATGAGTGTCTTAACCGTCATCGGCATCTTCGTCGTTCTCATTCCGTTTCTCGTTATGACCTATCGTGAACAGTTGGAGGATGGATAATGACCCGTACCCAAAATCCCGTCGCGCGGTTAGTCATCTATGCCATATTGATTCTGTTCACGGTCTACAACGTCATGCCCTTCGCCTGGACAATCCTGAACTCGATTAAACTCCCGAAAGATGCCAATTCACGAATACCCCGGTTTGTATTCAAGCCGACCGGTGAGCATTATGCCGAACTGTGGCTAAACACTTCGCCAGATGAATTTGCGCCTTATGGCTTGGGCATCCTAGTGATTGTTTTTATTTTGACTGTCGTCGGATTATCCGCCAACCGCATCCCCGCGCCCAATTCGATGATCTACTTTGGCATCATTGCAGTCGGCGTCGCTGTTTTACTGGGGCTGCCACAAATCGTCAATACAGCCGAGTTCTATGATTATCTCATCAATAGCGTGATTGTGACGCTGGGCACCTTAGCCATCTCCTTAAGTATTGGCGCACTGGCGGGCTATGGGCTGGCGCGGTACAGGCATGTGGTCTCAGTTTATATTCTGGTGCTTGCGCTGGCGTTTCGATCTTTGCCGAGTTTGGCATTGGTACTGCCGTTTTACTATCTGGGGCAGCTTTCTGGGCTGTACGACACGCATATTCTGCTGATTCTGTGCCTGGTCGCTGTCAACCAGCCCTTCACCATCTGGATGCTGCGTAGTTTCTTCATGGAAATCCCCAGAGAAATTGAAGAGGCTGCAATGATTGATGGCGCCGGGCGGCTGAAGGCTTTTTATTCCGTGATTGTTCCCATCATGTGGCCCGGTATCATCACCACCGGTTTGTTCACGCTGCTGCTGGCTTATAACGACTTCCTGCTGGCACGCATCCTGACGCAGATTAACTGGACTCTGCCAGTTGGCATCGCGCAGTTCACAGGTGGCGAAGACCCTGGTCATGTCACCCTGGCGGCGGCAGGCTCCGTTTCCATCACACTGCCGATTTTGTTTGTCATTATATTCTTTCAGAAGTATCTCATCCGCGGACTGGCTTCTGGCGCAGTCAAAGGTTAAGGAGACCTGCTCCATGAACATCATCTGCGTCGTTACCGATACGCTCCGGCGCGACTATCTGCCAACCTATGGCAATCAGCAGGTCATCGCACCCAATCTAACCCGATTTGCTGAAGAGGCAATCGTCTTTGAAGACTGTCATGCGGCATCGTTCCCAACTATGCCGACACGTGCCGATATTGCCACTGGGCGCTTCACATTGACTTATTTGACCTGGGGGCCCCTGCCCCAAGATGAAATCACATTAGCAGACCTGATGACAAAAGCCGGTTACACGACAATGGGTGTGGGCGACACGCCTTTCCTCATCCGCAACGGCTATGGCTATGACCGCGGCTTTGATGATTTTATCTGGATACGCGGTCAGCGCGAGGCATCCGGGCGTCCCGACGTCACCAGTCAATGGACAAGCGAAGATGACCGCTTTGCGCCCCAAACCTTCAAAGCCGCTATCGACTGGATTGAGCGCCACTGCGATGAGCGATTCTTCCTGTATATTGATGCCTGGGACCCCCATGAACCCTGGGATCCGCCTGCCCATTATGTCAAGCCCTACCTGCCGGATTACCAAGGTGAACAAGTCTATCCGGCTTATTGGGATTGGAAAGATGCCGGTTATACCAAACGCGACCTGGAAATCGGCAAAGCCACCTATATGGGCGAAATCACGATGGTGGATCGCTGGTTCGGCTTGCTCATTGACCGTCTGAAGTCCTTGGGATTATATAATGATACGGCTATCCTGTTTGTATCCGATCACGGTTTCTACTTTGGTGAGTTCGGCATTTTTGGCAAGCGCCGCTTCCGCTGGCCCGACAACAGCATCCCGGTCATGGAAGCGATGGCGCGTTTCAAACAGGGCGCCATCTCTTACTGGTGTCCATCGCACAATGAACTGACTCACGTGCCGCTTTTCATTAAAATACCCGGCTGCGCCCACCAACGCATCGCCGGGCTTGTCAGCATCCCCGATATTATGCCAACCATGCTCGAACTGGCAGAAATTGAACCGCCCGACCGCGTACAGGCAAAATCCTTGCTGCCCCTGGTACGCGGGGAAGTTGACCAGTTGCATGACATCGTGGTGACATCACAGTCGCTAATTGATACCGAAGGCAATACAACCCGCGTTGTCGACGATAATGAACATCAAGTCGTGGAAGTGTCACCTAGCACGATTCGCGATGGTGAATGGGATTTCCTTTACAGTCTGCAAGGCGAGCGCATCGAGCTGTATGATGCCATCCGTGATCCTGAACACCGGTACAATCTGGCAGATGAAAACCGCGATGTTTGCGAGATGATGCTTGCGAAGTTTGTCGTCTGGATGGACGAAATGGACACACCGGAAGAATACGCCGCGCCTCGACGCAAGTTGTAGGCGCTGTCCAAGGGTGCAAGGATCTTATGCAATCACCGCCTTGAGCGCCAGCACGGCTTCTTCTTCGGCTTGATGAACAGTTGCGACGTGGCGCTGGATTTCGGCGCGCAAGTCGCTGATTTCGGCGGCTGTCATCGGGAAGTCATTTTCCGACCTATCTTTCAGCTTGTCGAGCCTGTGATTGCAGTCCATCATCTCTGGCAATGCTGCTCTGCCTTTCTCGATAAACAACTCGGTCTTGAGGTCAATGTATTCACGGGCTTTCTTCAGCATCGGGACATCTTCGGGTAGCAAGG
>DAOUKA010000207.1:0-1857 GCA_034421915.1 Anaerolineae bacterium | reverse complement strand
CCCTTGCCCTGGGCGCGGTATTATCTGGCTGTTTTGCCATTTGTGGCGAGCATGACGGCCTACAGCCTTTGGCTGTTGGCGGTACGCATCTGGAGGCGCCAAGACGCAGGATGATGGCTTCATTATACTGGATTGAAGATGTGCTGGCGGGCCTTCTGCCGACGCTGTGGATGAGTCTCGGTTTGGGCGTGCCCTGGGCATTGGCGCTGCTGCCGACCCGCCAATGGCATTCCCGCGCGATGATTGCCGCGCTGGCTCTGGCTTTGGGTCCAGCCTGCATGACTGTCTGGATGCTTATCTTGGGTCTGGCAGGCGCGCAGCTTGACCTGCGCCTGTTCACAGTCGAATGGATACTGGCGGGCAGCATCGTCATGGCTGTCAGCGGCGGCTTCATCGCTTGGCGCAAAAGGCATCGCCGCCGCCCCAAATCCGCGCCGAGGACGCCCCTGGCTTTCGATGAAAAGCTGATTGTGGCGATGATTGCCATCGCCATCATCCTGCGCTGGATTCATACCGCCTTCTGGACTTTCACCACCTACGATGCCTTATGGGTTTATGGATTTCAGGGGCGTTTGTACTTTCTGGAAGGATTTATTCCCAACTCGATGGATTATTATCCGCAGTTTGTTCAACTGCAATATGCCTATGTGCAGATCCTAATAGGCGAAATCAATGACCACGCCGCCCGAATGGTCATTCCTATGATGCACATCGGCAGCATTCTGGCTGCTTATCTGCTGGGCGAAGTCATCAATCGGCGGGTTGGCCTGTTCACCGCTGCCTTGTGGGGCTTGCACCCGCTGGTCGGACAACGGGCATCCATAGGCGATTTGGAAATACCACTGACATTCACTTTCACGCTGGCGGCTGCCTTCTTTCTGCGAGCCTGGCTGGGCGAAGCGCCGCGCCCGCGGCGGCAGGATGCCATCCTGGCCGGCATCATGCTTGGCCTGGCCATGTTCACCAAACCTACCGCCGGCGCCTTTATCTGGGGCGTCCTGCTGCTGCTTGGCCTGGAACTGTTGCGGGCAAGATTCCGCATCCGAGGGTGGATGCCGCGCTTCAGGGTCGCTTTTTGGACAGGCTTGGCTTCTATCCCGCTTGGTTCTGTCTGGTATCTGCGCAATTTTCTGCTCGGACATGAGGTGATTACCCTGCCGCCAGATAAATGGTTATTAGAGGCGGAGCGGAGCGGTGATTATCTCAGTTGGATGGTGTTGGCGCTCATTGTGGGTTTCCTGGTTTGCAGCTCGCGCCGCCGCATAGCGCCCCGGCGCTTCGCCATCGGCATCATCGGCATTATGCTGCTTCTTGTCGGTTTTCTGGCATCCAACCCGCGCTTGTTTCCCGCCCGCAGCGACCCGCCAGCAAGCTATATCACGCTGATGGAGGCTTTGTGGATGTTTGCCGGGCTGTGCCTGATTTGCCTGAGCCTGCGCCCGATATGGAACTGGCGCCCAAGCGCGGGGACGGCGCGGGAACTCCGCCTGATTGGCTGGGCGCTCCTGCTGGCCCTGCCCTATTTTGCGACCTGGTTCTACTCCTACAGCTATCATTATCGGCTGGGCTTCGCTATCGTCCCCCTCCTGAGCCTGCCGACTGCCATCGCGCTGTCCAAATGGCTGTCATCCGAACGGATGCGCGGCTGGCCTCCCATTCAGCGCATAAGCTGCTGCGGCATTTTACTGCTGCTCGGCATCCCTGGCATCGTCGCTGTGGCGGTCGATGTTCACTGGTCCTCGGTCTGGCTGCTGCGGGAGCGCCTGGACAGCCCCATCAGCAAGTATCAGGCTTTCAATCCCTCGCTGGTCGAGGTGGTTTTCGGGCTGCGGGATTATATGGCCGAATCGGACAGGC
>DAOUKA010000206.1:0-1538 GCA_034421915.1 Anaerolineae bacterium | reverse complement strand
GGCGCGGGGATTTGGGCGAACTCGCGGACAATGCCCGTGCTGCGTCCGGTATCGGTGACGGCAATGATGCCGGTCAAATTATCGGTATGGTTCTTCATCCCCCGCATCACCTGAACCGCGCCCAAACCACCACCAATGGAAACGACATTCATCCCGTTTTCGCCCATAAAAATCTCGGACTCCTTTAGCTACAAATTCATCCGGCTGCGTGAACTTGCAATGGCTTAGTATATGCCCTCCATAGACATCCTGCAAGCCCGCACATCAACCATCATCAAACCCGCGATTTTATGCCATAATAACTACAGATTCATCCCACAGTAAAGCGACTCGGCAATGCTCCTGTCCTCTCTCGAAAAAGCGCTGTTTGCCCTTATCCTGTTTGGCTATCTGGTCGCTGGGACCTTGTTTGCCATCTACACGCCCGCCTGGCAGGCGCCCGATGAACCCGCCCACTATAACTATGCCGCCCAAGTGGCGGAAAAGGGCTGCTGTCCACAAATCGAAGCGGGCGATTGGCAGAGCGCCTATCAGCAGGATTTGACCACATTCAAATTCGCGCCTGAATATCTTGAAGAGATTGATACGATTGAATACGAAGACCATCAGCCGCCGCTCTATTATCTGCTGGCATCCGCCGTCTACCAGCTGACTGATGGTGAACTGGTGGCGCTGCGCTTGCTGTCGGTGGGATTGGGCGCGGTCGTGGTTATTCTAAGTTATGTCATTGGCAAGCGCATTCTGCCGCATCAGCCGCAAATCGCCTTGGGCGTCATGGCCTTGGTCGCATTCCAGCCGCAGCACCTGAGCATGATGAGCGCGGTCAATAATGATGTGCTGGGAGAGCTTGCCGTCGCGCTGGCGCTGCTGTGGATCATCCGCTATCTTCAGACCGAGCGGATACCCGTCTGGCAGCTGGGACTTATTGCGGGCTTCGGATTGCTGAGCAAGACGACAGCCTACTTTCTTGTCGGGCTTATTCCCCTGGCGATTGGCTTAAAATGGCATTTTCAAAAACGTCCGCTCGCAGAGTTGATGAGATCGCTGGGGGTCTTCCTGTTGATTGCGGTCGGGATGGGCAGCCTTTGGTGGCTGCGCAACATCAGCGTCTATGGCTTTCCCGATTTTCTGGGGCTGGCGGCGCATGATGTGGCTGTCGCTGACCAAATGCGGCGGGTGGAATATATTGCCGAGCATGGCTCGCGGATGTATCTGCAAGAGATAACCCGCGTGACTTTCAACAGTTTCTGGGGGCAGTTCGGCTGGATGGCGCTGCCGCTGGATGGACTATTCGATGGCTGGATTTATCGCGGCTTTGCCTTGCTGACCTTCGCCGGTTTATCGGGCGCGATCTTATCAGGCTGGTCTCAGCCATCCGATGCCGACCATTCAGCGCAGGTGCGAACTCAAATTGGGTTCATTTTCTTGGCGGCGCTCATGCTGGTCGCGCTGGCATATCTCTATTACAACATCGAATTTTTGCAATGGCAGGGGCGTTATCTGTTCGCGGGGCTGATTCCCCTGGCATGGCTGCTGGT
>DAOUKA010000205.1:0-1571 GCA_034421915.1 Anaerolineae bacterium | reverse complement strand
GCGCTATGCCATGCCGACCTCCGCCAATATCCGCCAGTTTGCCGAGACCCTGCTGAGCATTGGCATGGTGTTTATCCTGCCCGATTTGCTGCGCCATCCGACCACCCTGCGCCGTTTAATCTTGGTGATTCTGCTGGCAATCGGGGCGCAGGCATTCATCGCCCTTGGGCTTTATGTAGCCCCCGATGCGCTGGCAGAAAACATACTCGTGCGGCTGGCTCGCATCGGCTATCCCCACGGCGGCGTTATTCGTTACTTCGAAGACAATCCCGCCTTGGGCGAACGGGCGATTTGCACCTGGGTCGACCCCAATGCCCTGGGTGGCATTCTAGCGATTGCGGCCATCATCATTGCGCCCCAAATCGTCTCGAAAAAGCCCATCATCCCCTGGCGCTGGCTGACATTGGGCATTTTTGGCGCGGTGAGTTTGGCTTTGCTGCTGAGCGGGTCGCGCGCCTCGTTTTTGGCATTGGCAAGCGGCCTGACCCTGATTGCCTGTCTGCGCTATCGGCGGCTCATCCCGGCGCTGCTCCTCGCCGGGCTCTTGTTCCTGTTATTACCACAAACCCAAAATTATCTGAATCGGCTATGGCAGGCATTCCAAGGGGCTGACCTGGCGACGCAGATGCGTATTGGCGAATGGACGGATTCGCTGCGGCTGATTGCCCGCTATCCGCTCGTTGGCGTCGGATTTACCGGGACGCCGCAAATCGACATTTATACCGATGTCGCCAATATGTATCTGATTATGGCGAACCAGATAGGATTAACGGGCGTGCTGATTTTTCTGGCGGCGATGACCGGCGTCTTTGCTTATGGGCTGCATGCTTGGCAGGCCGCCAAAAATGACCCCGACTACGCCGCCATCCACCTCGGTTATCATGCGGCTTTACTGACCGCATTGGTCAATGCCGTCGCTGATTTGTATTTTTTCCGACTGGATTTTCAGTCGTCCATCACCTGGTTTTGGTTGGTTGTCGCCCTGTGTGTGACGAGTTCGCGTCTGGTGCTGGAGCGATACAGGACAGCGGACAAATGGATGTCCCCGCCGTCTGGCTGATGCCATGATCCGAGCATGGCCTGTCGGGGCTGCAAAAAAACTTTCCACCATTGCCTAAGCCGCCAATCTGCGCTAGGATAGCGGGACAACCTAATCAACTGAAGAGCTTTCCGCTCCGTGCATAGTGTGCGGGGCTGTTATCCAAGGAAAGGAACACGATGAGAGAGTATGAACTGACGTTCATCATCCGCACCCTAGCCACCGACCAAGAAGTCAACCAGTCCATCGAGCAGGTCATCAGCTATATCGAACAAGGCGGCAATGGCAAAGTCAACAGCATCGACCGCAAGCTGTTCGGCCGCCGCCGCCTTGCCTATGAAATTAATGGGCAGCGCGAAGGACATTATGTCCTGATGAAAGCCGACATTGAACCGACTCACCTCAATGAACTCGAAATCGAACTCAAGCTGTTCGACCCCGTGCTGCGGTATCTGCTGGTTCGAGCCGAAGGTTAAGCGCAAACATCCTGTTGGAATAAATGGAGAATCGAAGTCGTGAGTGACAATCCGAC
>DAOUKA010000204.1:0-3347 GCA_034421915.1 Anaerolineae bacterium | reverse complement strand
CACGCCGGCGGTGATGCACAATACCGCCAGCGTTGTCCAGCGCCCGCCGCGCTGAATGTTTCGCAGCGCGTACATCAAATAAAATCGGAGACGTTGGAGCATAATCCTGTCCTTTGATTGGCTGGTCTCATTTTAAGGGATGAGCGCAGTCGGCACAAAGGGTGAAAATCCGCTAAACCCCTGTTTGCGTCTAACCTGAAAAAGGGTTGCATCGCTGCTGTCGCCAAGGGCGATTATGATTTATAGTTAGCTGTGCCGTTCGAGCAGGCATATTAGAGAGGGAAATCAGCATGAGCAAACCCGTGATTGGCATCACGACTGGCGGCCGCCGCGAAGTCTATGTCACGTCCCGGCATTATGATGGCTTTTACAGCACCCCCGCGCCTTATGTCGATGCGGTGCGCCGCGCTGGCGGCATCCCGTTTTTGCTTCCGCCGGTTGAAACCGAATGGGAGTCGGTTCTGCGCTTGCTGGACGGGGCTGTCATCACTGGCGGCACGGATATTGACCCGGCCGAATATCAGGGAGACCGCCACCATCCCCATTTGCTGCCTGTCGACCGCGAGCGCGACCGCGGCGAGCTATCGCGTGCCCGTCAGCTGATGGCCGAGAAAGCGACGCCGCTGCTGTGCATCTGTCGGGGGCTGCAGGTATTGAATGTGGCGGCGGGCGGCAGCCTGCACGAACACATCCCCGATATTCGGCTGACAGATATTCATCGCAATGCGGCCGGGATATGGGCGCTGCAAGCGGTTTCGGTTGCGGCCGACAGCCTGATTGCCGAAGTGATGGGAACGACAACGGTCACGGCCCAATCGGGGCATCATCAGGCCGTCAAGGCTGTCGGCGCGGGGCTGCATATCGTCGGGACGGCGGCGGATGGCATCATCGAGGCGCTCGAAATGCCCGACCATGCCTGGTTAATCGCGGTGCAGTGGCATCCGGAAGTGACGGCTGCCCAAGATGCGACCCAACAGGCCCTGTTTGATGCCCTAGTCGAAAAAGCGGGGCAGCGCCAGCGAGAGAAAATGTATTAGTGGTGACATATTCTCAGTTGCCTTCGCTCTCTTTGGGTTCTGAATTGCTGTACAGCTTTGTTTTTTGGGGGTCTGCTAAATGAAAAGCATTCGTAAATCTTACTTCCATCTCACCCTTGTATCATGTTGTCTGTTCATTGTTTTCTTTATGGGTGTGAGCAACCTCAAGAGTGATCCAATAGGAAACGCTGAATCTAACACGCTAAAACATCTTTTTCCCGATTCTCTTGAACAAACTCTTAACGTATTTGAAACGATTGCCAGTGTATCTTTGTACAGTGATGAACACGGTCCTTTGTACTTTGTGCTGTTAAATTATTGGAGCGGGCTGGCAGGCAACGACTTGTTTGCATTGCGCTTGCTGTCGGTCTACTTTGGCTTATTGACAGTCGCTGTGGCCTGTCGGCTGGCAATGCTGACCCGAGATGTTAATGTGGCGGTCAATGCGGTGCTTATCACTTCGTTCATGGCGTTTTTCATATTTTATACACATGAACTTAGAATGTACTCGCTGATACCATTTTTCTCCGGATGGATCGCCTGGTCATATTGGCAGGTGCTCTCATCTCGCGGTCAGAGGGGGCTTAGTTGGAAACAGGTGTCCCTTTTTATCAGTACGGCACTGATTTTGTACGTCCATTACTTTGGCATAACGATTCTGGTCGCGATTGGCATTTACCACCTGTTATTTGTTCCCAAAAATAGACATTGGTTTCAAATTAGCTCAATCATCATGGCCGGCGGACTGATGTTTTTGCCATGGTTACAGATAGTGATTCAATCTCTCGCAACACGGACTAACATCGAGACTTATCGATTAGTAACCCTCGAATCATTGAGAGTCCTGACATCCATTTACTCAAACGGCCTGTGGTTCATACCCATTGGACTGGGTGTGTTGATCCTTTGGAACTTCAAGTGTTTGGCTGAGACACACAAATATCTGCTGTTCTTGACCTGTTCAGTTATTTCTGCAATGCTTCTCATCAACGAATTCACGCCTATTCTTGTTGAACATCGGATGCGATACACGACCGCAATAACAGCCCTGGTAACATGCAGCGCTGCGATTGGATTGATATTCATCCCAAGAAAAAAGCTCATACAATTTCCTCTGTTATGCCTTTGGGCAGCTTCTTTCTTCCTATTTACCGACTCCACAGATCTATATGTTTATACGAATCGACAACGGCAGGATCAAGACGCGGTTCCACACTATCAGAATTTCCTGTATTCTCCCTCAATCGCAAAGGCGCGCAATGAAGCCATTTTGAGTTTGCATCGCACAAAATTTGGCAATAAGGCGCGCCATTATTACTATCGCGCATTATCGGATTGGAAAAGTATGATACATATCTTTTACGATGAGCAAAATGAAATCGCGATTCAAAGCCCACATCCTGAATTCAGAGATTTGGACGGCATCGTAGCCGGCAACAACGCCATCTGGCTGATTCATAATCCACAGCAAACCAATCTGCAAACCATGCCGGTGTATACAGAGTGGTTCACCCGACATTATAAATCTTGCAAGCGCTTCTTCGAAAACGATAACGCGATTATTGACTATTATGTCAGAGTGCCTGTACCTTGTGAATTGATAGACACTCAAAATCCATTTGAAGTCCTTTACGACAACGGAATTCATCTTTCTAATCTGTTGGAAGAGATCGATTCCGGTCAATTGACACTTTACTTTTGGTGGTCAAATACAGTCAGGCATCATTCCTTTTCAATACAGATATTTGATGAGCAGGGAGAAAAGGCTCAACAGTATGATGATGCTATAGGCGCTGAACCTCTTGACATTCACACTATCGATATTTCGATGCTGGATAAAGGTGACTACGCAGCCAAATTGATCGTCTACGACTTTGTCACAAAAATCAGTCAGTCGGGGACCGTTCTCAGCAACCAACAGCGCTTCGAACGCGAAATAGAAATCCCAGGGTTTGCTATTGGCAATTGAGCATCTCGGTTATGTAGCTGTCGCGACAGTTTAATCAATACCCGATATGCAATAATTCTCTTTCAGCGGCAGCTGTCGCGCAAGTCTTCCAATCTATAAATGGCTGCAAACTCGTCTTCGTAGGATGGCTGCACATCCCCGAAACTTTCAAGTATCCTTGTCTCCTGCCTAGCGAGGAGCGAATCATGCAAAACAATATGCGAAAATTCATCATCGAGCAGGTTATCCAAGGCAGTCAGATATTCTGCCCGATTCGACAGCGAACATTGGATGCCGATCATTTTGTACCAATTATCCAGCAAAAGATTTTCACTTATGTAAGCATAAGCGGCTGCTGGGGT
>DAOUKA010000203.1:0-2745 GCA_034421915.1 Anaerolineae bacterium | reverse complement strand
AGATGAAACAGCACAAAGTTGGCATTGATAATGAAGGACGGATAGTTGAAGAATTCAGGATTCAAGCGATTCCGCAGCGCCATATTTACCGGTATCGACACATTAAAAAATTCATCAGGCTGTATGGGTATTTGCTCATGCACCATGCCGAAAGGCGCGGTTGACGGAAAATAGTCGAGATTGGGCTGTCCATAGCTGATGCCAATGATGCGCAATCCAGCCGCAAACAACAGCAGCAGGGTCACGGCAAGCCAGTCAATCCGCCGCATTTAATGCAGCCCCCTGGCGGTTGGCAGGCTGTCAGGCAGCTTGCCCCTCAAGGCCGACCGCATGGCATCGCGGTCATCCCAGGGATATTCAGTTGTCCCAAAGCACATGCTCTGCTCATGCCCCTTGCCACAGGCCATCACCAAATCACCCGCCCGCGCCATGCGGCAGGCCGCATAAATCGCCTCGCCGCGGTCTGGCACGCGGATAAAGGTCTCGCCTTCGGTTGCCCCCCGCGCCAGACAGCCCTGCGCCATCATCTCCAAAATCGCATCCAGCGATTCCGTGCGCGGGTCTTCAGCCGTCAAGATGGTCACATCCGCCAAATCCGCCGCGATTTCCGCCATCATACGGCGCTTCTCAACATCGCGCAATCCAGCGCTGCCAAACACGGCAATCAATCGCTTTCCTTTTGGCAGCATCGCGCGCCCGGCTTCCAAAGCGCGCTTGAGGGCATTGGGCGTATGCGCGAAATCAACAAGCGCGGTGAAATCCTGCCCTTCATCAATCCGCTCCATCCGTCCCGCCACCGAATCCAGCGCGGCGACCCCATGCTGGATGTCGCCCCAACCCACTTTCAGCTGATGCGCCGCGCTGATGGCAGCCAGCGCATTCGACACATTGAACTCCCCAACCAGCCCCATCTCAATCGGTTTTCCCCGCACCGCAAAGGAGGTCGAATGCGGCTGATAGCAGAGGGCTGTCGCCCGATAATCGGCGCGGTTATGTATGCCATAGCGCACTGACCTGTCGGCTGGAATCGCCAGAAAATAATCAGCAGAAGGGTCATCGGCGTTAATCACGGACACCTTCGCCAAACCGGATTTAGGATGCGAACGGCTCAGCATACGAAACATTATCGCTTTGGCAGCGCGGTAATTCTCCCAACTCCCATGAAAATCGAGGTGTTCGTGCATGACATTGCTCAACACGGCCACATCAATATCGACAGCGCCCAAACGTCCCTGCGCCAAGCCGTGACTGGTCATCTCCAGAATGCAATGCGTGACGCCCGCTTCAGCCATCCGCGCCAGATAAGCCTGAATCCGCGGGGCGCCAGGGGTCGTCACATGCAAGCCAGTCGCCATAACCTCATCGCCAAAATCAGCCGAAATCGTGCTGATATAGCCAGCTTGGATGCCAGCAGCGCCTTTGAGAATATGATGCAGGATATGGCTGATGGTGGTCTTGCCATCCGTACCGGTGACACCGATCACCGTCAGCTTGCGCGAGGGAAAATCATAATAGGCCGCCGCCAGCAAACCCAAGACATCCTTGGCGCTTTTGACCTGGACATAGGGAACAGACAGGCACTCCAGCTTGATTTCGCCAACAATCGCGCCCGCCCCGGCGGCTGTCGCTTCCTGAATATGCCTGTGCCCATCCGTCGATAATCCTTTACGCGCCACAAATAACCCGGACGGCTCAATCTCCAGGCTGGATTCAACCACTGGCGCCGCAATGACCGTCGCCAAATCGCCCTGGGTCGCAAGGATATGACTGTCGGGAACTGCGGCCAGCAGTTCAGCCAGAGTTTTCGCCATACGACCGCCCCTGCGATTTCATCATAACAGGAGACAGTGTAATGCAATCGACAGCGATTTTCCACCTCAAGGGTACATCAAAAGAAGTTCCGCGCTGACACAAGCGGCCGCCCAGACCGTATGAGGAACGTTCAGGAAAAAAACAAAGCGCAAACGCGCTGGAAAATATCCAACGCACCTGCGCTGTGCTGTTATCTGGATCCGCGGCTTAGTTCAGACTTCGCGCCAGACCGGTGAGATTGGAACGGATGCTGCCATCCACCACGCGGTCAGCCGAGCGAACAATCAGGCCGCCAAGGATTGACGGGTCTACCGAGAAGCTGGCGGAGGCAGCGCCGACCGCCGCCTGAACCCGCCGCTGCTCTGCCTCTGTCAGGGGCATCGCGCTGGTCACTTCCACATTCCCGCCCAGTCCCGTCGCCCCTTGCGGCAAATCGGCAATAAAGCTGTCAACCAGTGCTTTTTGCTTGTTCTGGTTGATGCTTTCGCCCAGGATGCGGCTGGCAACCGCTACCGAGATATTAAGAACCTGCTCGCGCAAATCGCCCAACAGCTGGTCACGCGCGACAGTGGCATCCGTCTGGGCGTCAAATTGTATCTTGGCAGCAACCTGACGCGCTTCGCTTTCGATACTTTCAGCGACTTCCTCACCGCGGCCGCGGGCTTCGTCAATGACCTTTTGCGCTTCGGCCCGCGCCTGCGCCAGAATTTTCTCTGCTTCGGCTTCGGCATTTTCACGCGCTCTGGCGGCCGCCGCCGCATCTTCCAAGCCCTTGGCGATGCGGTCGCGGCGTTCGTTCAGCATATTCACCAAGGGGTCATAGATGAACCGCGTCAGCAAGACATACAGCACGATGAACGCGATAATCCATAAGAGCAGCGTACCCGGGTTAATCCCCAAATTATCAAGTGGACTCATGATTTCCTCCCCTTC
>DAOUKA010000202.1:0-11318 GCA_034421915.1 Anaerolineae bacterium | reverse complement strand
GATTTCGAAGCGCCTCATTATCAGCCGATTGAATGCGAAGAGAATATCTATTACACCCGCTATCTGCCCCAAGCCGATTCCAAGAGCATTGGCTTGATTCTGACCGATGTCGACCGCGGCAACCTGCACATGAACAGGAACGGGACGCCGGTCATTTGGCAGTTTGGGCCCGAACGCCGCACTCTTTGTCTGGCGCAGCGCGCCGATTTTTTCCGCAGCAGCCTGAACAGCGGCGTGCTGGGGACGCTGGCGGACATCGGCAGCGGGCGCATCCGCATACCCCAGCGAAGCAACAGGCGCTCGCAAACGGTCGAGGTCGTGCTGGGGATGAATGACAGCCCTTTTAGCACCAGCACCTATTCTTGGAAAGATCTGGGCTATCGCAAGATGTCATCGGACAGATATGTCTCGCGGACGGGTAGCGCCGAATATGGGCTGTTTAACTGCATTGGACGCTATCCGCGCAGCATTCTCGGCTTTGGCTCTATGCCAGCGATTTCGGGCTGGCGCGATGTCCTCGTGACGGCCGCCATCGGGCATCACCCCATTTTCACGCATCGCAACAGCATTTTTGCCGGCTATATCGAACGGCAGGCGGCGGTCATCAATGCCGCCAAAGCCGTGCTGCGGCGGCTGGGACTCAGCCCGGCTCATTATGAAGGGGCGGCGCGCAACATCGGGGCGGCCATCGGCTGCAGTCAGGTCGCCGACGAGGTGGCGGCGGCGCGTTACCTGTATGAACGGGCGGGGGTTCGCCTGTTTCGCATCTATACCATCAACTCCGACCCGCGCATCATCGAGGTTGCCGCCGCCATCCGCGCCGAATTTGGCGACGAGATTGAGTTGTTTGTCGGGCAAGTCAGCGACAAGGCGCAATGCCTCAAGCTGATTGACCCTGCCATCCGCGTCGATGGGCTGTTCTTCGGGCATGGCGGCGGGCGGCAATGCACCTCGGCCACCAACGGCATGGCCGTCACGACCCTGGAAGAGGTCTACAGCATCACCACCGACGAACGTTTCAATCAGGTGACGATTGCCGTCGAAGGCGGGATTGGCAGTTCGATGGGGCATCTGCTGCTGATGGGAGTCGACCTGATTTCGTACAATCAGCAGTTGGCGCACTGTGTCATTGAACAGGGCGATATTTACTTCGAGCATAAATCGGGCAAAGTTTGCATGCCCTATCATGGCAGCGCCTCGGCGCCGACCCTGATTATCGAAAGCGCCAATCCCGAACTGGCGCGCAAGCGTCTGCGCCCCGGCGGACGAACCCGCAATGTCGAAGGCAAAGCCGGCTATCGCTTCTTCGAGGAAAAAGCCAATTCGATGGCCTTCTATCTCAACACCTTCAAGCATTATGCGGCTCGAACGCTGGCGGATGTCGGGGTGAGGGATATGGCGGAATTGCGCGAATTTGCCCGCAGCAGCGACCAGGAACTCATCCGCGTGGTTAGCTCGCAGGCGAGCGCGGTCGGGCAGGCTTACCGGAATCAGATGTAGGGGGGCTAAAAGACGATCACCCCCCGCGCCACCTCGCCGCCAAGCATGGCCGCATAAGCCTCATTGATTTCGTCCAGGCGGTATCTGCGGGTCACCAATTCGTCCAGCTTGAGCTTGTTCGCCAAATACAAATCGATAAAGCGGGCGAAATCGCGGCGGGGGTTGACGGTGCCATAATAACTGCCGCGGATGGTTTTTTCGCTGCGGGTGATGATGGCGCCGGGCAGGTTGGTGCCAGTCCCCATGGGCGATAAGCCAACCAGCGTGAGCGTGCCGCCAGGGCGCAAGGCATCCAGCGCGAGTTCCTGCAATTTGGGCAGGCCGACCGATTCAAAAACATGGTCAGCCCCCCGTCCCCCCGTGAGCCTGCGGATGGCATCCACGGTATGCTCGTCCGACATCAAGCTGTGGCTGGCGCCAAATTCGCGGGCGATGTCCATTTTCGTCTGCTGGGTGTCCACAGCGATAATCGGGTCGGCGCCGCATAGCCGCGCCCCTTGAATAATGTTCAGCCCGACCCCGCCGGCGCCATAAACGGCGACGCTTTCGCCAGGGCGCACGGCGGCGGTGTACATGGCCGCGCCAAGGCCCGTCGCCACGGCACAGCCCACTAAAGCCGCCACCTCCAGCGGCACATCAGCCCGTATCGGCACGCAGCTTTGCTGTGGCACAACGACATATTCGGCAAAGCAGCCCAAGCCGCTAAAGATATGCACCCTTTGACCCTGCCACGAAAGGCGGCTTGTTCCATCCAGCTGCAAGCCAGCCCGCAGCGCGGGCGTATAGGTTTCGCAGAGATTGACCTGATTGTGCTGGCAGTAAAAGCATTCGCCACAAGCCGGCCGCCAGCTTAAGGTGACGGGGTCGCCCGATTTAAGCTGCGCAACGCCCTCCCCGACGGCCTCAACGATGCCGGCGCCCTCGTGGCCGGCGATAATCGGCATCGGATAACGGGTTGCCCCCTCGACCACATGCCAGTCGCTGTGGCAGATGCCGCTCGCCGCCACTTTGACCAGGACTTCGCCGGCTTTGGGCGGCGCCAGGGTCACGGTTTCGATGCGAAAAGGGGTATGGGCTTCGGTCAGGAGTGCGGCTTGCATCTGCATGGCGGTTTCCTTTCTGCTGGGCGAGACAGGCTTGTTTGTGGAGGGTGAAGCTGGCAAATAACAAAAAATCTTGACAGTCAAATATAGCACATATATACTAGAATGTATAATTAACCTTATAGTAAGTAAAGGGCAAGCCACATATCAGATTCGAAATATATCCAGCATGATGCAAGGCGATACTAAGACAAGTGCATTTATCAGAGGACAAAATGTACCAAATGACACTGCCGAAAATGATGACACAGCGGCTTGAGGGTGATATCCCTGTCGATTTATATCTTGGCAGCGGTGGGAGGCGTTTTTTATTTATCAGTCGTGACCAGCGCAGCTATACCCATGGGATTCACAAATACCCGGCAAAATTTTTCCCGGAATTGCCGCGCTGGATTATTCAAAGATACAGTCAAGTCGGCGACGTGGTTCTTGATCCCTTTATGGGCAGCGGTACAGCCAACTTGGAGGCATTGCTGCTGCAACGCCCAAGTGTCGGCGTCGATATTGATCCATTTTCAAGGATGCTGTCACGGGTCAAGACAAATCCACTGAATAGCCGTGACTTGTTTGATGCCCGCGAGCAATTATTGCGTTTGCTGAATGAGTTTGACTCGCGTCAGAGCCAGTATGACATTCCAGAATTCCCCTATCGTGATCGTTGGTTTCGTCCCTATGTCCTCAAAGAACTGGCATTTATCAAGGGCTGCATCCATCAAGTGGATGGCGACTCGAAGATGCGCGACTTCCTGATGATTACATTCTCGTCCATCATTCGTCAGGTTTCGCAGGCAGACAACAACTGTACCCGTACCGTTATTCGGCAAAAGCTCAACAAACAGGTTGCGCCCAATTATGCGCTTGAACTTTTCTTGCGGCGCCTGGAAAAAAACATACAAGGCATGGTTGATTTGTCGAATACAGGACAATCAACCAAAGTCGAAATACCCACCGAGGCCAGCGCAACCGATTTGAGTTTGTATCCGGCACATACGTTTGACCTTGCCTTGACTTCACCACCTTACTTGAATGCGGTCGATTATCCGAGGACGCATCAGTTGGAAATCTATTGGCTTGGGTTTGCCAATGGCTCATTGCGCGACTTGAAACGCGCTCACGTTGGCACCGAAGTAGTCAGCGCTAAGGATTACAAGATATTGCACCTGACGGGTATTGATAGCGCGGATGCTGTCATTCAGTCTATTTACGATACCGACCCGCGCCGAGCGTATATCGCCTATAAGTTCGTTCAGGATATGGTACTGAACTTGCAAGAGGTTAATCGGGTATTAAAACGAGGCGGGCGCTATGTCATTGTCATCGGCTCAAATCTGGTTCGCGGGCATATTTTTGAGAGTTGGCGTTATTTGCGGGATGTTGCGCCGAGCTTGGGGTATAAGATAGACACATGGTTTGTATCCGAAATCATCAATCACTTTATTAAAGTCCCGCGCCAAGAGCGGATAGAAGATGATTATGTCCTCGTGCTGGAGAAGGAATAATGCAAAGGGGGAAATTGGCTTCAGCCAAAGGGTTTGCTAATGAATCGAGACTGCTTGGTGCGCTGCTTGCCAGAGGTTATAATGCTTCCCGTGTTGATTTACCGCATTCCACTTATGATATTGTGGTTGAAACTGATTCGGATTTTATCAGAATTCAGGTAAAGACCGCTTCAAAATCCATCTCTTTTACTGGTGGGACAAGGGGAGGCGTGGATCGAGAATATAGGTCAGGGGTAAAAGAGTATGTGCAAAGCACGAAAACATCTGACATCGTGGTGGGTGTATGGGCTGATGAATCAAAGGCGAATGGCGAAAGACAAATTGACTTCTACTTTGTTCCTACTCTGTACATTGAAACCTTGAGACGTAAGGGCAAACCACAGAAAAGTTTGTCCATAAATAAACTAAAAGCTGCTAAAAACAACTGGGAATTACTTGAAAGGTGTAAAGATAAGGATTTTGTCCTAAACTTTGACTATAACCCCGAGCCCTCTCAGCCGAAGCCGCGCCGCCTGCTAAAGCGCTCCTCTTTGAAGGGGTCGCCCTCATTGTGATAGCCGCCCTGTTCCCAGAAGCCGGGTTTGTCCACCGGGCTGAATTCCAGGGCGCGGAGGAACTTGGCGCTCTTCCAGAAATAGCGTTTGGGCACCAGGGTGCGAAGCGGCCCGCCATGCTCCATCAAATCCGGATCTTTCAGCCAGCGCCCTTCGTATTTGTAGGCCAGCATCACATCGTCATCCAGCATGGTCTCCAGTGGCAGATTGGTCGTATAGCCATAATCGCAATGGGCGATAACATAATGCGCCGCGTCGGTTAGCTCAAGCTCCTGCAAAAAATCGCGGAACATGACGCCCTCCCAGGTGGTGTCAAATTTGCTCCAGCGCGTGACGCAGTGAATATCGACCGTCACTTGCTGGCGGGGCAGCGACAGCAGTTCATCCCAAGTCCAGCGTTTTTCCGCTTTGACAGCGCCAAAAATGCGCAAATCCCAGGTTTCGGGATTGAACGTTGGCGTCGGGCCGTAGGTCAGGACTGGAAATTTCTCCGTGAGCGACTGACCATCGGGCAAGCGGCCGGCGGCGCGCATCTCTTTTTCTTTCTCTCGACGTTTCAAAAAGCGCATGTTATCTCCAGAGGCATCTAATCGGTGTAGGTGAGTTGCAAGACGGTGCGCAAGAGGACATTGGCGCCGGCTTCGACATGCGACCATGAGGTGAATTCTTTGGGGTTGTGGCTGATGCCATCGACCGAGGGCAGGAAAATCATCCCCGTCGGCACAATGCGGTTCATAATCTGGGCATCGTGGCCGGCATAGCTGATAATCGGCATATAGCGCATCTTCTCCGCTTGGCAGGCGCGTTCAAACTGGCGCATAAACGCCGCCGACATCTGCGCGACCTCGCGGTGCAGGCCGCGCTCCGTCGTCACCGACAGGCGATAATTCCGCGCGCAGTCGCGGCCCAGACGGATAATACGGGCTTCCATCCCGCGCAGGGTGGCGGCATCGGGATGACGCAGTTCAACCCGCAGCGAGGCTTCCGCCGGCACGACATTAAAGGTATCGGGCTTGACGCTCAGATGTCCGCAGTTGACCACGCCTTCGGGGTAGCCCTCGAGAATGACCTTGTGCGCCAGAATGATAAAGGACGCTGCGCCTTGCAGCGCGTCACGGCGCTGTGCCGCAGTGGTGGTGCCGGCATGGGCGGCTTCGCCATAAAAGGTCATATTATAAGTCGTGCGGCCCACAATCCGATCCACAATTCCGATATCAAAACCCTTTTTGTGGAGTTGACCGCCCTGCTCGATATGCACTTCCAGGAAGCCCAGAATCGCGTTCGGGTCGCGGCGGGCGCGGTGGATTTCCGGCGGCAGAATGCCGGCCCGATAGAGCGCCGCCCGAAAGGATCCATTTGCCTGAAGTGAATCGTTGATGTCGTCGGCCGAGATTTCGCCAATCAGGCCATTGCTGCCGAAGAGCGATTTCCAGGTGCCTTCTTCATCGGTAAAGTTAATCGCCTCCAGGTGATAATTCAGCTTGAGGCCCACCTCTTTGATGCGCCGCAGGCATTCCAGGGCAATCAGGACGCCAACCGCGCCATCGTAGCGCCCGCCGTTCGGCACAGTGTCCAAATGCGAGCCAATCATCAGCGTTTTGGCATCTGGCTGGTCACAATGCAGGATGCCGCTCAAGTTGCCGACTTCATCATCCTTCATCGCCAGGCCAGTTTCCTCAATTCGGTCGGCAAACCAGGCACGCGCCGCCAAGTCGTCATGCGAGAGCGCCGGCCGCGAGATGCCGCCGCCGCGGGTCGTGCCGATTGCCGAAAGTTCTTCAAAGTCTCTTCGCAGGCGCTTGCTATCGATTCTGAGGTTCGTCCGGGCAAGTAACAAGAGTTTCACCCATCAGGCGATGATTAAATGAATATACAAATTATAGAAGCAAAACCGAATATGACAACATATTGTGTCATCAAACTCACCGCGGGCGCGGGCAAGGGCGCATTTTGCCCTTAGCAGCCCGTTCAGCCTGTCCCTTGTTATCATGCTGCTTTGCGTTACCATATCCCAAACGTGTTCAGCCATCTTTTCGGGGAAGCGATATGCAAGCCCTGCTCGACCAAAGCGAACGTCAAAGCTCGCCTTATCGCTGGGTGATTTTGGCGCTGGTGACCCTGTCTGGCTTTATGGCGATGGGTTTTCCGACGACGGGCGTCTCGGCGCTGTTTAGCGAAATCGCGGATTCGCTGGGTCTGGACTTGGTTCAGATCGGCGCGGTGTGGGGCGTGGGCTCGGCTATGGGCATTTTCACGACCTTTCTGGGCGGCACCTTTATCGATTATGTCGGCACGCGGCGCTCGCTGGTGGCGCTGTGTGTGGCCATCGGCATCACGGGCGCCCTGCGCGGCTTCGCCTTCGATTTTTGGTCGCTGTTCTTTTTTTCGTTTTTGTTTGGCATGGTGCAGCCGGTTTTGCCGATGAACTTCATCAAGCTCAATCGGCAGTGGTTCGCCTCGGGGCAGCTGGGTTTGGCCAGCGGCGTGATGTCGGCCGGCTTTGCGACTGGCTTGATGCTCGGCTCGCGCTTGAGCGCGACGGTGCTGTCGCCCATGCTGGGGGGCTGGCGGGCGGTGCTGATTTTTCTGGGGCTTTGCGCGGTTGGCATCGGCATCTTATGGGCGCTGCTGCATCCCCCGATGGAAAGAAGCAGAGCCAAGCGCCCCGATATCAAGCAGATGCTTGCCAATTTGCGCTATGTCGCCCGTTACCGCGAGCTTTGGGTGATTGCGCTGGCGGGATTCGGCGTGCTGGGGCTGATGCGCGGGCTGGTGGGTTATGTGCCGACCTATCTGCGCGAAATCGGCTGGGAGGCGGTTCAGGCCGATACGGCCATCACCGTCTTTTTCCTCGCCAGTCTCATCTGCGCCATACCGATTTCGCATATCTCCGACCGCATCGGCAACCGCCGTCTGGTGATGGCCTTTGGCACGGCCATGATGACCTTCGGCACGGGCCTGATGTTCTTTGCGGGCGATGTCTTCTGGGGGGTGATGCTGGCGATGGTGGTGGCCGGCTGCTGCTTCGATAGCTTTATGGCGCTCAAAGGCGCATCCATCACCGAAGTCGAGGGACTGGAAATCGCTATGATGGGCAGTGCGCTGGGCTTCGCCGGGATACTTCAGAATCTTGGCGCGACCATTACACCGCCCCTGGGCAACGCGCTTTCCACCCTTGGCCTGCATGTGCCATTTCTGCTTTGGGCCTGCGCCGGGCTGCTGGGGGCGCTTAGCCTGCTCAGCTTCCGCAAGCGCAAGGGGCATTAAAGGGCCGCTAGTCGCGGCCGCCAAACAATCTCAGCAGGAACAGGAAGAGATTGATGAAATCCAGATACAGGGTCAGCGCGCCGAGAATGCTGAACTTGAGGGTTTCATCGGGGTTGACCGTGAAGCGCGGGTCAGCCGCCATCCGGGCGATGCGCTGCGTATCCCAGGCTGTCAAGCCAGTGAACAGCAGCACCCCAAATATGCTGATCGCAAAGTCCAGCGCCGAACTGCCGAGAAAGATATTGACGATGATGGCGATGAACAGCCCAATCAGCGCCATCATAAAGTAGGTGCTGTACTTGCTCAAATCCGTTTGGGTGGTGAGGCCTACAATCGTCATTGCCGCAAAGACGCCGGCGGTGGTGAGAAAGGCGGCGGTGATGGATCCAAGCGGATAAACGATGAAAATGATGGAAAAGGTGAGGCCGGTCATCGCTGAATAGGCGAAGAACAGCAATCCGGCCAGGGTTGCCGAGATGCGGTGGATGGCCCAACTCAGCCCGATGACAATCCCCAGCTGGGCGACGACGGCTATCACCAGCACCGCACCCGAAGGAATCAGCCCGCTGGTGCTTAGCAGCGCCGACACAAAGGCGGTAATCAGCAGCCCCATGGTCATCCAGGCGTAGACATTGCGCATCACCGCATTTAACTGTATGCCTTGCAGGGGGACGCCGTGGGGCTTGCCAGCCAAAGCGCCATTGTTACGAATGTTCATGTTATTGACCTCCAGATCAATCCTGTCTCATCGGACTTGCGTTTCAAGGATAACCATTATTATAACAGAAAATCATAAAAATCGGGAGAAACGAGCGGCATTCCGCTATCATCGAGCGCAGTTTGACCTGTGCAGGAGGCAAAAGCCATGCGCCTGATACTGGCCTCATCCTCGCCGCGCCGTCAGCAGCTTCTGCGTCAGGCGGGCGCGGACTTTGAGGTGATAAAACCGCAGATAGACGAATCGCATCGCCCTGGCGAGCCCTTGATCGCGTATGTCGAGCGCCTGAGTCGGCAGAAAGCCGCGGCCGTCATGGAACTGCTGGGGGATGAGCCGGTTGTCGTCATTGCGGCCGATACGATTGTCGCGCTGGGCGGCGCGAATGCGGCGGGCGAACTGCTGGGCAAGCCGCGCGATGCCGATGAGGCGCGCCGCATGCTGCGAGGGCTGCGGAACCGCGCGCATCAGGTTTATACCGCCTTCACCCTCTGTCAGCCGCCGCGGATGCTGACCCGCCATGTGCGCACCGATGTTTATATGCGCGATTATTCCGATGCCGACATCGAAGCCTATATCGCCAGTGGTGACCCCTTCGACAAAGCGGGCGCTTATGCCATCCAGAATGCGGATTTTCGTCCAGTCGCCCGCATCGAGGGCAGTTACACCAATGTGGTCGGTTTGCCGCTGGATGAGCTTCAGGCGGCTTTGAACGAGCTTGGGCTTAGGATTGGATAAAGGTTCGCAATCGATCTTGCGCCATCCGCCTGAAGCTGTCACAATCGCGGGACGTACAGACAGATAACAGGAGATATGATGACCGCGACAACGTTGCAAGCAACCGCAAACCGACTGGCAGCGGCCGGCAAGGGCGTCCTGGCGGCCGATATGCCCCGCTGGCGTCTGGGGGAACAACTCGAACAGCAGGGCATCCCCCCCGATGACGGCAGCTACCGCGCCTGGTGTGAACTGCTTTTCACCGCGCCGCAGCTAAGCGAACATATCAGCGGCGTCATTATGGCGGACGATGCGGCCCATCTCGATGATGGCGCGGGCAGGTCGCTGGTGGAGCTTGTCAGGGAGAAGGGCATGATACCCGGGATTACACCCAGCAAAGGCTTGGTGAAGCTGGCTGGCACCAGGGGGGAGCTTATCGAGAGCGGGCTGGATGGCCTGCGCCAACGTCTTGCCCGCTATGCCGACATGGGCTTCGGCTTTTCCAAGTGGCGCAGCCCCATCCGCATAGGCGCGGGCAAGCCCAGCGAGTGTGCCATTGCCGCCAATGTACATGTTATGGGGCAGTTCGCCGCGCTTTCGCAGGAGGCCGGCATTGTGCCGATGATTGAGCCAGAAGTTGAACTGGTGGGGAATCACACGATTGAACGCTGCTTTGACGTGACGGAGGGCTTTCTGCGGCGCAGCTTCGAGTCGCTTTATCTGCATGGGGTTGAATTGGAAGGTACGCTGGTCAAGGCGAGTATGGTCGTCTCTGGGGCCGACTGTCCGATGCAGGCGGATGTCGATGCCGTCGCCGAACTCACGGTCAGGGTCTTGCGGCGGGCGGTGCCGGCGGCCATTCCAGGGATTACGTTCCTTTCGGGAGGGCAAAGCGATTTCAAGGCGACCGCGCATCTCAATGCGATGAATGCCGGCTATGCGACGCCCTGGGCGCTGACGTTTTCGTATGCCCGCGCGTTGCAGCGTCAGCCGATGATGCTGTGGCGCAACCGAGCGGAAAACGTCCCGGCCGCGCAGGCGGCTCTCAAACACCGCGCCAAAATGAACGGCCTGGCGTCTATCGGCCGCTGGACGGAGGCGCTGGAAACGCAAATGACGCCCGGATGAGGGCTTATGCCAGCAGCGCTTCGATGGCGCGGCGCCAGTCGGGTGACAGCGCTTCAATCGTCAGCGCGCGTTGGGCGGCGGCGCGGTTCGATTTGTCAGCATGGAGCAGGTGATTAAGGGCGGCGATGCTTATGCCGGCCGCATCCGCTTGCAGCAGTGCGATGGCATCGCCAGCGCCCACCTCGCCTTCTTCCAGCACCCGCAGATAAAAGCCGGAGCGGTTGGCTTGCAGGAAGGTTTTGGCAAAGCCAGGGATGCCCATCTTGTCCGCCAGCTTGAAGCAGGGGATGCGCGGCTGGGTCACCTGCACCACCGCCTGCCCGATGCGATAGATGCTGCCGACATAAACATCGCTTTCCAGCAGGCCGGTCAGCGTGAAGTTCTCGCCAAACTGACCATAAGCGAAATCATCCCGTCTCAGTTCGGCTGACCAATAGGCATAATGTTCGTAAGGGTAGGCATACACAGCCTGATAGGGGCCGCCGTGCGCCTTCAAATCGGCTTGGCCATCGCCCGCCAGATTGAGCCGACCGAGCCAAATCGGCGCCGCGGCTGCCTGCTTGTAGATGCCAGTGCGATAGCGCCGCCGGCCATGAACCTCGCGCGGCGCGGCGATATTGACCGACAGCAGTTTCATGCTTCGCTGTCCCCTTGCAGGCGTTCCTTGCGCGATTTTAGCTGGTCGAGGATTTCTTCGGCGGGCGTCATTTTATCGACATAAGTCTTGCGGGCCTGCTCCACGGCGCTGAGCCGCGCTTCCGCCCCCTTTTGCGGCGCATCGCCGGCGCTTTCCATCAGCGCTGCCGCATCCCCGACCGCCATGCCCGATGATTCG
>DAOUKA010000201.1:0-2326 GCA_034421915.1 Anaerolineae bacterium | reverse complement strand
GCCTTTCCGCTCTTTGTGTGGGTCGAGCGGCGCAGCGACCACGCGATGATGCCGCTTCACCTGTTCAGGTCGCGCACCTTCAGCGGCGCCAACATCGTCACCTATCTGCTCTACGCGGCGATCAATACCGCCCTCGTTTTCCTGCCGCTCAACCTGATTCAAATCCAAGGTTACAGCGAAACCTTCGCCGGCTTTTCGCTGCTGCCAACAACCCTGCTGATGGGCGGCATCTCATTGTTCATCAGCCGCGCCGTCGACCTCTATGGGCCCCGCCCCCTGCTGATTGCGGGCCCGCTCCTGACTGGCGCGGCGCTTGTCTGGCTGGGGATGCTGGGCATCACCGACGGGCAGGCAAGCTACTGGACGACCTTCCTGCTGCCGATTTGTCTTTTCGGCGTCGGCATGGGCATCACCCTGGCGCCGCTGACAACAGCCGTGATGGGTTCAGTGCCACAGCACCATGCGGGCATCGCCTCCAGCATCAACAGCACCCTGTCGCGCTCCTCGCAGGTGCTGGGCATCGCCATGATGGGCGGGCTGGCGATTGCGCTCTTCAGCCAGTCGCTGATGAGCAGCCCGACTGTGGCTGCGCTGCCCGCGCCCGCCCGCGATCAGCTGGCCGCCGAATCGGTCAATCTGGCGGAAACCGCCATACCCGCCGCGCTGACCGATGAGGCGCGGGCGGCTGTCAGTCGGGTCATTCGCGAGGCCTTTGCCGCAGCCATCCGCATCGTGATGTGGCTGGCGGCCGGTCTGTGCCTCGCCAGTGCGCTGGCGGCCGCCCTGCTGATTGAGAAAGAAATCCACCCGCCGCCAGAGACCGAACCGCCAAGACGCCCATCGCGCTCAAGCGGCTGATTCGCTGACGCGAAATGGCAGCCAATGGCAGCCAATGGCGGGAAACGGCAGCCAGTGGCGCCCCCGCGGCAGGCAATGGCGAGCCAAAACAGGTCAAATGACCCTCCTTAAACCTATATGACCCATTAAAGCCCTTGTTGACCACATTGTCTCCTTTTCCAAACTTCTTTCGCTCAAGACGGGCGATGTCGGGAACATCGTCAATCCGCCCGGCCATGCCACCATATCACAGGACGATTGACAAAAGGCGACCAAAAAGCCGCAGCTTGGATGCGATGGCTTTAGGGAAAAGTCCGATTTTCTATTGCCAAGAAAGCGAAAACAGGTTTTAATAGTGTTTAAGATAAGTCTTTAACAGACTTTTTCTTTAAGGATTTCCTGTGGCAGTGGGCCGCCAAACCTTATCTGCCACAGGAATCCCAAAATCCGAAAGCCCGTGGGCTTCCAGCAGGGAATTATAATCGATGGCCAAGCCGAACTTCAAGAATCGGACCTTGTATCATGGCGACAACCTGGATTTTATGCGCGGGATGAACAGCGAGACCGTTCATCTGATTGCCACCGACCCGCCCTTCAACAAGAACAAAGACTTTCACGCCACGCCCGACAGCCTGTCAGCCGGCGCAAGGTTCAAAGACCGCTGGAAATGGGACAAGGATGTCGAGGAAGAGTGGATAGACGAAATCCAGGATGATTGGCCGGCGGTGTGGGAGGTCATCAATGCAGCGCGGGCGGCTTATGGCGATGATATGGGCGCGTTCCTGTGCTGGCTCGGCGTCCGCCTGATGGAGATGCACCGCATTTTGCGAGATGACGGCAGCATCTATTTGCATTGTGACCCAACCGCCAGTCACTATATCAAGGCAATGATGGATGCGATCTTCGGGCGTAAGAATTTTAGGAATGAGATTGTGTGGGGATACACTGGGCCAAGCAACACGCTACGATGGTTTCCACGCAAACACGATACCATTCTGTTTTATGCCAAATCAGATGATACTCAATTTAACCGCGATGCAGTTCGTGTACCTTACACTCGCATAAGCGGAACGGGACACAACTCACTATCACGCGGAAAACGAACTGACGAGGAAGTGAAAGAGTTAGAACGCAAGTATGCAAAACGCGGAAAAGTGCCAGAAGATTACTGGACGGATATACCGGGTGGAGGGCATATCCCGAAACACGAACGCACAGGCTACCCGACGCAAAAGCCATTGGCATTGTATCAGCGCATCATCAAGGCATCCTCAAACGAAGGCGACATTGTGCTTGACCCCTTCTGCGGCTGTGCCACAACGCCCATCGCCGCTGAACGTCTGGATCGCCAGTGGGTCGGAATAGACATCTGGGACGGCGCATATCATATCGTGCTGGAGCGCTTGGAAAAAGAAAAACTGGTCGTCCGCGAGGCTGAAAAGGCGAAACAGCCCCATCTGATAACCTTCGGTGATGTGCATTATGAGAA
>DAOUKA010000200.1:0-14176 GCA_034421915.1 Anaerolineae bacterium | reverse complement strand
CCCGAAACAGGATCAACACCGGTGCTGACTTCGCCAGCAATCATCAATTCGGTGATTTCAGCAATATGGTCGAAGAAAGCAGGGTCAATTTCCGCTTCATGCGGATCCGCCAGGCCGACGCCATTCAGAGCCACATCCATCAAATACACGCCGCCGCCAGGGAAGCTGTCCATATCGCCTTCGGCCAGGGCAGCAACCATATCATAGACACCCTGGTCAACCCGTTTGACGGCGCTGGAAATAATGTAGTCGGAACCAGGGGTTTCGCCAGCGCCAAAGCTGGTGACCCACTCATCCTGGTCGACGCCAATGACATAGATGCCTTGCTGTGCCGCCGCCAGAATGCCGCCCGTGCCAGTAGGACCGCCTGCGCCAAAGATGACCGCCGCGCCTTCACCGATGAATTGTTCCGCCGCCGAAGCGCCACGGTCGGGCGCAACAAAGTTGTCAATATAAACGCCCAGCAAATTCAGATCCGCATTGACATAACGAGCGCCCTGCTCGAAGCCGTTGCGGAATTTCTTCACGGGCGGGATGTCAATCCCATAGACACCGGCAACCGTATCCGACTCAACCGACTCGGCTACCAGGGCCGCCAGCACACCCGCCAGAAAACCCGATTGGTCTTCGCGGAATTGAATGCCGACATAATTTTCTGGGCCACCCATCACAAACTGGTCAACACCGATGAAATAGACATCGGGGTTGGCTTCGGCAGCCGCCCAAGTCGCATCCGCAATCAGGAAGCCGACAGTTACAATGACTTCCAAACCCTCATCAATACAGGTTTGAATGTTGGCCTCGTAATCTGTTTCTGCCTGGGTTTCGATAAACTTGTATTCCAAGTCATACTCATCTTCAGCGGCATTTGCCCCTTCATGTGCGAATTGATTGAAAGTGCCATCGTTGACGCGACCCAGGTCGGTCACCAGACACAGGGTTTCCACGCCATCCTGCGCCAGCGCCAATGGCGCGAAAGCCAGCGCAAGCACTAAAATGCTGAGAACAGCCATGAACTTCTTCATTTCCTTTTTCTCCTAAATCACTTTATGCAAGATTCACTTCCAGCCTCTATCTTACTATCGTACTGCAAATTTTCAAGATTGCGAATAGGCTTCCTCACTCCTTCACATAGGGCTGCCCGACCGCCTTCGGTGGCGATGCCCGCCCGATGAAACCTGCCAGCACGATAATCGTCACCGCATAGGGCACCATCTGCAAGAATTGCACCGGGAAGCCGACGTCCATAATTTGCAAACGGATGCCGAGCGAATCCGAAAAGCCGAACAGCAATGCCGCCCCAAAAGCGCCTATCGGTGTCCATTTGCCAAAAATCATCGCCGCCAGCGCAATAAAGCCAGCGCCGCGGGTCATGCCATCGTTAAAGCTGCCAGTCGCCTCCAGCGAGAACCAGGCGCCCGCCAAGCCGGCAATCATCCCGCTAATGAAGACATTTGTCCAGCGCGTGCGATTGACATTGATGCCCAAGGTGTCGGCGGCATGAGGATGTTCGCCAACCGCCCTCGTTCGCAGCCCCCAGCGGGTGTTGAACATGACGATATGAGTAAAAGCCAGCATGACAAACATCATAAAAAAGATGGGCTGATTAGTAAAAATGGCATCGCCAATCACAGGCAGTTCACTCAATACGGGAATCGCAAAGTTGCCCAGCTTCGCCGCGCCGGCTTCGGTCGAAAGCAGATATTCCCGCCGCACAAAGCTGGTCACGCCGACCGCCAGAATGTTGATGACCGTCCCGCTCACAATTTGGTCAGTGCGGAAGGTAATCGACAGCCAGCCGTGCAGCAGGGCAATCAGCCCGCCACTGAAGACCCCGATAATCACCGCCAGCAGCTGCGCCGTTTCGAGCGGCAGCGGCGTGCTGCGCAAGAAGAACAAGGCGGTAAAGCCAAAGCAGGCGGCAAACAGCATCATGCCCTCAATGGCGATATTCACGATGCCGGCGCGTTCACACCAGATGCCCGCCATCGCCCCGATTGCCAGTGGCGTCGCCAGCCGCAGGCTCTCGGCAATGATGGTAGTCAGGTTAGTCTCGTTGCCAGCCGCCGCGGCGATGATGATGGTCGGGATGAACAGCAGCCCGCATAGCGCCATCAAGCTCAGACTGGCGCGGCGCCAGTTCTGCTGGGGTCTGTCCGCCAGATTAAGCCCGCCCGTCACGACAAACAAAATGCCAATCACCGTCAGATAGCCCGCTGTCGGCACCTGGATATTGCCCACCGAGGGCGTTTCGCCCGCCGATGTCGATTCAAATGTCAAGGTGGTTATCAGGCTGCTGTCCATACCCCCAGCCTGAAAGAAGATGAACACCCCCAGCACGATTAAAACCATCGCAATGACGCGCAGACGAGTGAACTTGAATGTGAGGCCTGCTGTTGTCTTTGTCTTTGCCAGTGTCGTCATGGTCTAGCCTCCCCATCCCGTCGAGAATACGAGTTCGCCTTCTTCTTCGGCGGTGCGTTTTGGCACGCGCCACAAGAAGCGGATAATCTGGTCAGCCGCCACAAACATAATAATCAATGCCTGCACGATTTTAACCAAATCAATCGAAATATCCGCCCGAATCTGCATCAAAGCGGCGCCACTTAGCAAACCGCCCCACAGCAAGCCAGCCCAAATCATCGCTTTGGGATTATTTCGTGCCAGCAGGGCAACCGCAATCGCATCAAAGCCGACACCCGCAAAAAAGCGCGGCAGCATCTCATGTTCCACGCCGCTGATTTCAATCGCACCTGCCAAACCCGCCAGCAGCCCACTGAGGGCCATCGCCAGCACGATATTGCGCGAGACGCTCATGCCGGCATATTTGGCCGCATTCTGATTCGCGCCAACAGTCCGCAGTTCAAAGCCCAAAGTCGTGCGCATCAAAAACCAGTCCGTCAGCCAGACCGCCGCAATCATCAGCCAGAATCCGAAATGCAGTTTGGATTGGTCACCAACGGCAATCAAAATCAGGAAAAGCTGCGTCAGACTCATGACGACTGCCCAGATGATGCCGCTGCGGAGCGCCGCTTCGGGATGGTCGCGGCGAGCCGGCAGATAATTGATAAAGAAGGCAATGGCCGCCACCACCGCCATCGCAGCAATCAGCATCCACAGGGAACTAATGCTGTCCATGGTGGGCAGCATCGCCGCTGGCAATATCTCCGGGGTTTTAGGCACGCTCGATTCCATATCACCCAAAATCACTGGATCCACCGACTTGATTAACCAATCCACAATCAAAATCGCAATAAAATTGAGCATGATGGTCGTAATCACCTCATGGGCGCCAGTATAGGCCTTGAGCGCCCCTGGCAATGCTCCCCACAGAAATCCGCCGAGGATGCCAAAGAGAATAACGGATGGCAGCAAAATCAAGCCCGATACATCCGGCGAAGAAAAAGCGCCCAAAGCCGCTACCGCAATCGCGCCGGCATAAAGCTGCCCTTCTGCGCCAATGTTGAAGAGCCCTGCCTTAAAACCAAGCCCAACTGCCAGGCCAGCGATGATAAAGGGAATGGAGCGGACAATCGTTTTTTCCAGATTGGAGGGGAAGAACAGCAGCACCCGATTGCCCAGGCGCAAGAACAGCACTTCCAAGCCCTGCTCATTCTTCAAAATGCCAAAGGTTTCCGCGCCGAAGTCGCTGGCATCCAGCACGCGATTGCCCGGACGCCGAATCACAAGATGCTGATTCAGGGCATCATCCAACTGCTCAGCGAGCGCCGCATTCACCGATTCGCCGCTCAAATATCCCGAATCATACATCTCACCGATAATGCGAAACTGTGCGCCCAATCCGGCGGCATCCTCGATGCCCAGCGCATCCAGCAATGCCAGCGTCTCAATCGCTTCGCGGACATCCTCATAATCGGCAGCGACAATCGCCACAATCGCATCGGCATCACTGCCCGTCACCCCAATGCCCAGCGAATCCAGTTGCAGCAAGGCATCGTGGCTGCGCTGCAAAGTCACCTGCCCATATTCCCCAACCAGCTGCAACTCCGCCAGAACATCCGCCAAGTCCGCTGCTGACAGCGTTTTCAGCGGCGGATACAAGGCAGCTGCCTGCTCCAGCTTGTCGGCGGACAATTCCGTCTCCCCGGCGACCAAGTTCCCCAAATCGCGCACATTAGAACGTTTCAATGCCTCCAATTCAGCCAGCAAGGGTTGGAGGCCACGCAAAGTCTCCTCACCAATCTCAATAATCTGCGGTACTCGCTCTGCGATTGCCGCAGCAGTCTCTTCATCAAGTTCATATCTTTCAAAAAACTCTGTGAACAAGCGCGTCTCTTCCACGCCCACCTCAACGACACGCTCAAAGGGACGCGCCTGACGCGACAGGCTGCGCCCGGTCGTGATGTCATTGTCGGCCGCATATAGACGCAATTCGTCAAAGTCATCGGCAGTGGCAGCTTTATTGATGGTTAAGCCCGTAATCGATTCCACCAGCGCAGCGTATGCCGTTGCCGATACCTGCAATCCTTTGGCAATATCGGGTTGCAGCATACTGTCGCTGACCGTAAGCGTAATCAGAGGAATGCCAGCGAGAAAGGCGGTGATGACCGCCAGCACTGGCACCAGGCTAGGCGAGATGTTCGACCAGATTCGGGCAAAACCTGCCAAGCCGGCCGAACGACCGGATTCATTTTCTGCTGAAGTTCTCATGCTTCCACCTCAATCTGACTGTCGTCGCGGATACCTGCCATCCGCAAGCCAACCTTGTCCTTGTCAGCCCTCTCAATCGGCAGAATATCGATAATCTGCCCTTCAAACATCACCGCGACCCGGTCCGCCAGGCTCAAAACCTCGTCCAATTCGGATGACACCAGCAAAATGCCAGCGCCCCCATCCCGCATTTGGATAAGCTGCTTGTGAATAAACTCAATCGAGCCAACATCCAGCCCGCGCGTCGGCTGCGATGCAATCAGCAGGTCAACACCCCGTGAAAACTCGCGGGCGACGATGACCTTCTGCTGATTCCCGCCCGAAAGCCCTCCTGCCCGATTGTTGATGAAACGCGGACGCACATCATATTGTTCGACCAGCTGCTGCGCGTTTTCGGCAATGGCGCGGTCATCAATCACAATCATGCTGGAAAAGGCATCCTGATAATACGTATTCAGCACCAGATTGTGCATCACCGTAAAGCTGGATACCAGACCATCCTGCTGGCGGTCTTCTGGCACATGCCCCACCCCTTTTTCAGTGACTTTGCGCGGCGAGGCGCCGGTCATATTCTCGCCCTTGATAAAAAATCGCCCGCCTTCAATCGGGCGCAGGCCAGTCAGTGCCTCAACCAACTCCGTCTGACCATTGCCCTGCACCCCCGCAACCCCCAGAATCTCGCCACGCCGCACCTCAAAGCTCAACCCCTCCACAGCCGGCAGGCTGCGGTCATCATGGATATGCAAATCCTCAATCGTCAGGATGGCTTCGCCAGGTTTCGCCGCCGCCTTCTCGACTTCCAGGATGACATCACGCCCCACCATCAGCGAAGCCAGCGATTGTTCGGTGGATTGTTTCGGGTCAGCATGTCCAGCCAGTTTGCCGCGCCGCAACACCGTCACCGCATCACAGATTTCCAATATCTCTTTTAACTTGTGGCTAATGAAGATAATGCTCACACCCTTTTCCAGCAGCGTGTGCATAATCTTGAACAAACCGCGCGTTTCCTGCGGCGTTAGCACCGCCGTCGGTTCATCCAGAATCAGAATGTCAGCATCACGATAGAGCGCCTTGATAATCTCGACCCGCTGCTGAATGCCCACTGGCAAGTCGGAAATCAGCATATCCGGATCCACATCCAAACCATATTCACCCGATAACTCCAAAATGCGCCGCCGGGCAATATCCCGCCGTAAGAAGGGCCCGGATACACTTTCGTTGCCCAGCATCACATTCTCGGTCACGGTCAAGACATCCACCAACTGAAAATGCTGATGCACCATGCCGATACCCAATTCGATAGCATCTTTGGGACCCGAAATATCCACGCCGTGGCCGTTGACAAGGATTTCGCCTTCGTCGGGTTTATACAATCCATAAATCAAATTCATCAAGGTGCTTTTGCCAGCGCCATTCTCGCCCAGCAATCCCAAGACCTCGCCCTTATATAAGGTGAGGTTGATATTGTCATTGGCAAGAACACCCGGAAAACGTTTGGTGATGCCCCGAACTTCAAGAACAGGACTGCGTTCACTCATAGGCTTGACCTCTCCGTCTGACTTTCAGGGATAATGGCCTTTAATAAACCCCGCAACAGCAGGCAAGCTGTCATTCCGCACAAGCGCGAGCTTCCCTTTCGCTCCCGTCAGGTGGGCTTGACCTGGATTATAACGCATCTTAGGCAGTTGGCGCTTGCCATAAGTAAAAAAAGCGGGTATCAAGCCCGCTTTGCTGATATGAATCGGATAGACGAGCCTAGCCCTTCACCGCGCCTGCCGTCAAACCCTCCACGATGCGGCCTTGGAAGGCCAGCACCAGAATAATCAGCGGAATCGTCACAACGACCGTCGCCGCCAGGATTTCGGCAACTGGTTCCTGCCGCGGCACCGAGCCAGAGAAGTTGGCAATCACCACCGGAACCGTGCGTGCATTGACATTGATAGAGGCAAAGGTTGAGGCCAGCAGATATTCATTCCAGGCGCCAATGAAAGCCAGCAGACCGGTCGTGACCAGCGCCGGCGCCGTCAGCGGCAGTAAAATCATGTAGAAGGTCTCGAATGCTGTCGCCCCATCGACCAATGCCGCCTGTTCAAGCTCGCGGGGCAAGCCGCGAAAAAAGCTCACCAGCACCCACACCGTAAAAGGCAGCGTAAAGATGGGATAGGTGATAATCAGCGATGTAATTGAGCCGAAGACACCCAACTCGCGCGTAATGGCGAACAAACCGGACAAGATTGAAATCAGCGGGAACATGGTCATCGCCAGCACCAGATAGAGCATGATGTGGCGTCCCCGAAAGTGCAGCCTGCCCAGCGCATAAGCCGCAAAAGACCCCACCACAAGCGCCAAAATCACCGTCAGCCCCGAAACAACCGCGCTGTTAAACAGCCCGCGCAAAAATTCCGGCTGCGTAAATACGCCGCTGGGCTGTGCCTCACCAAGCGCAGTAATCACCTGACCACTATAGTTATCGAAAGTAAAGTTTTGTGGCAGATAGGTTGCGGGGGGCGACTGAATCTCCGCCTCTGGTTTGAACGAGCCGACAAATGCCCAATAAAATGGAAACATGGTGAAGATGAAAATCGCCCCGACCAGCAGCCAAAAGCCGATTTTTTCCAAACGCTCAATCATCGGATTCCTGGTCATTATTCAGCCTCCACACCCAGCACATTCATATAAATGATGGTAAATATCAGAATGATGACAAAAATCGTCACCCCGACAGCCGAGGCATAGCCAAACTCCTGTTCGTTCACCAGCACAAACTGATTATAAGTCGCAATCGACTGCAGCTGACGCCCGATCAGGACATCAAAGACATCGAAGGCACGGAGGGCATCCAGGGTACGGAAGACCAGCGCAATCGCAATCGTGGGGCGCAGCAGAGGCAGGGTCATGCTAAAGAACTGACGCACACGCCCGGCGCCATCTACATCCGCCGCTTCATAAATATCCTTGGGAATCGTCTGCAAACCCGCCAGCAGCAACAAAGCCATAAAGGGCGTCGTTTTCCAGACATCCACAAAAATCAGCGACCAAATCTGCGTGCCCGAGCCAGCGAGCCAAGCTATCGCGCCATCGCCCAAGCCCAGACGGAACAAAACATCGTTAATCACACCCGCCCGATTGTCAATCAGCATCACTTCCCACAAACGTGCCGAAATCACAGTCGGCACTGCCCAGGGCACCAGCATAGCCGCCCGCATAATGCCGCGCCCGGCAAATTTTGAATTCACCGTCAGCGCGATAATCATACCCAGCACCAACTCGGCAGCGACCGTCACCACAGTAAAGAACAGCGTATTTTCCATCGCATTGAAAAAATCACGGTCGCGCACACTCAAAACCAGCTGACTTTCGCCCAGGTCATAGCGGCGTGCCGTGCGGAAGCGCAAGGCGCGATAATCCTCGCCCAATACATCGCGCGGCCGCAAGAACTCAACTGACCCATCATCATCAATCACGCAAGTGCCGTCATCGTTGCGCTCGCAGTCCATCATATCCAGCCGAAAACCCAAGAGGCGGGCATAATTCTGGAAGCCGACAAACTCGACGACATCTTCTTCGGCAGCGGCAAATATCTGATTGGTCAGGCTGGCAATAAAGGTGCGCTCCAATGGACGCGCCGCAATCAATATCAGGATGATGACAGTCGGCAGCAGCAGATTCCATGCCAAGAGCGATTGCCGTGACAAGAGCGTCTCCTGACCGACATAATAATCATCCTGGTTTTGGCGCAGCCAGCGCCAGCTAAAGCCAAATACGATACTCAGCAGCAGTCCAATCACAAACAGATAGGGATAGAACGAAACATCCAGTGTCGATTCCGGGTCGGATGCCAGCACCCAATTCACAATCAAGACACCCATGCCAAAAATCGAAAAAATCATCAGCCAAAACAAAGTTTGAGTTGACCACTTGGCAGTGAGCAAATCCTTTGCCCGCAATTTTCGGGCGATAGTCAAGAACGCAAAGCCAGCAGCCAACATCAACAAGGGGGTAACAATGCCAAACGTATATAGAAATTCCAATATCAAGCGCCCAATATCGCCCGTCCCGCGTGCGCGAGTGATGTTGGGCGCCGCCGCGACGCTGATAACCAGCGCTAGCAGTGTGCCGATGCCTAACAGGACAAACAACACGGCGATGAGTTGCGGAATGGTGTCATCGCGCGGATTATTGCCGCGTTTTATCTCACTCATAACAGTAAATCCCTTAAAGACATTTGCAAAAAGAGCGAAAGAAGAGGGCCGCCAGGCGGCCCTCTTCTTTATGAATTTGACTTGCGTTGGATTACATTCCCATGTCAGCCAGGAAGTCTTCCAGTTCAATCTCAAGGTCTTCCAGGCCCGTCTCAACATCAATCGAACCCGTCAGAATGTCATGGATGCCACCCGCAAAGACCGCCGATGCCGCCTGATATTGCGACCCGGTGATGACCGAAGGACGTGCAAAGGCAGTGCCGATGATTGGCCCCGCCGCAGCGAAAAGTGGGTCAGAGGCGATGGCCGAGTCTTCATAAACTGCCGGAATCGTCGGGAATTGCCCCTGGAAGTAGGCGCGCTGAAGCTGCTGCTCGTAGCCAGTGATGTATTTGGCAAAGGCAGCCGCAGCATCGACATTTTCACTGTACTTGTTGACCGCCAGCTGCCAGCCGCCCAGACAAGCTGCCGAACGCACACCGCCTGTTGGCAGGGGCACCCAGCCAAACTTGCCAGCCACCGGGCTGTCTTCAGCGTTGCCCAGATTGTAGGCATAGGGCCAGTTGCGCATAAAGGCGGCATTCCCCGCCTGCCACACATTGCGGCTTTCCTCTTCCTGATAGGTGGTCACACCTTCCGGGCTGATGCCGCCAACCCAGCCAACGGCGCGTTCCACCAGGTCGGCAAAGGCATCGTCCATGACATTGACCTCGCCATCTGTGGTAATGAAGGTATTGCCAGTGGTGGAAACCAGCCATTCATGGGCATCACAGGTCAAACCTTCATAATCATTCCCCTGCCAGACATAACCGGCAAAGTTCATATTGCCTTCAGCGACTTCGCCCTCTTGGATGGTGGCGGCCGCCACTTCGAGCTCTTCCCAGGTGGTCGGGATATCGACGCCGTACTTTTCCAGCAGGTCAGTACGATAGTACAAGCCAGCCGCATCGGTGAACCAAGGAATGGCAACCAGACGCCCATCGACCGTTTGACCGTTAATCATGTCAACGAAGTAAGCGCTGACTTCTTCTTCGGTCAGGTAGTCGTTCATGTCAACAACATGCGGGGCGATGATGGCCGGCCAGATGACATCCACCTGCATCACATCCACATCGCTGCTTTGCGCTTCAAAGAATTGCAGATACAGGTTCAGGCGTTCGGTGGCACTGTCAGGCATTTCCAGAATTTCAACAGTAATGCCGGGGCAAATGCCAGTGAAAACATCCGCCGCCCGTCTGGCAAATTCGCGTTCAGAGCCGACGTTGCCACCCGCCAGGGTAATCTCGGCTTCCCCTTCAGGGCATACGATGCTGTCGCCGGTTGCGACGGGTTCTTCCTGGGCTAGCGCGGCTGGCACAGACCAAACGACAAAGGTCAGCGCCAAAGCCAGAAGGATACGGAATACTTTAGTGTACATTGGAAACTCCTCATAAAATTGAACTACAGGGTAAATAAACAAGGCCTCGCCTCACCTAATAATGTAACACACTTTGCCATATTTGTGACAAGCCTGTATATTTTGCACAAGGATTATAATCTGCTTCTTAATGTTCCGGGCGGGGACGTTTCGCTATTGCCCTATTCCAGCCGGGCGGGATTCCAGATTTGCTCGCATATCTGACGATACAATTCCTGCCGTGCATCAAGGTCAGCCTGTTTGAATTGCACATGAGGATGAAAAGGGAGACCGCTATTCCGCACAAAGCTGGTAAAGTTGGGATTCTTTTCACACGTCTGCGGGTGGAGTGAGGCTGCCAGCAGGTTTTCCTTGAGATAGTGCTGCACTTTTTCTTCATAGCTAGCAGCGCCAAGGCTCTGGTTGGTGCCGCGCGGCAGCAGCAACAGCCCGCCAAAATAATTGCGGCGGTATTGAAAATCAGCCTCACTGGCAAACTCATCTTGATGACGCTCGTATTTGTCCGCCCAGATATGCTCAATCTGGAAGGGTCTGCCTTTGGCATCGTACAGGTAACTATCGAAGGCTGCGCTGTTTCCGCTTTGCCCTTCAATCCAGGCAGTCATGCGAGCCAGCAAGAAGCGGATTTGGCTGCGATTTCTGCGAGTCAGATAGTAGGGTCCGTATTCGCCTTCGTTGATGCCATAAAAGGTATCGTCCATGCTGTCCAGGTAGTCCCGCAGGTGGACCCGAAGTTCGCTGACATCCATATCTCGAATAGTTTTCGCCAGACTGAACATGGCGTACTGAAGGGTGTTGTAGCCAATCCGTCTGAAGTTCACGATGCGCCGCGCCAGATAGATGTCAAGGAAGGTTGTGACGAGTCGTATCTTTTCCGCGACTGTATGGCTGTCATCCTCGAGTCTCAAGGGCGCCAGCGCCAGCATATACTGAAAGGTGGAGACGAGCCAGGCGTTGTAGTAAATCTCCTCGCGCCCGGCGGTCAGGATGAGCGATGCCTTGCGCATGGCGATATAATGCCCGGCAAAGCGATTCATGCGCTGCGTGATAAAATCATAGAAGTCTTGTGTGGCATACAGCCCAACCCGCTTTTTATTGTCGCGCACCCAGCGATGAAACTTGTTGATATTCTCGAAGTCGCGGTAGGGTGCGCCCTTTTTGTGCTCGCGGATGGTCTCGGCATATTTGGCACGCAGCCAAATCTTGAAAAAGCTCTCGTCTTCTTCGGTCTTGGTTTCAATTCCAATGTCGGTGAGTTCACGAATGCGGCGCTTCCAAATGTCGTTTGCCTCCCTCTTTTTCCGGTGTACGATTTTCTCATCGACGCCGTTGATGTTCGCCAGCAGATAACCCTTGAGCATATCCGCCTGCCGCAAATTGAGACCGCGGTCGTTCATCGTCTCAAAAATCGTGAAGGCATCGTCATCGCTGTAAGCCTCAATCTCGACCAAATCCACATTCTCAATCAGCCAGTCCACGAAATATGGGAGTGTCTTTCCTGTTAAAATGTCCGGGAATAATTCCTGAATGTCCCCATAACGGTCAACCAGGTTGCGGACAGACAGATCGCGGTGGTCGGTGGCATTGAACTCGTTATTCTCAAAAAGCGCCCGCATACAGTCAACCCGCTCTGGCACGTTGATATTAAAGGACTTATTTCCATAGCTCTCCGAGAAAATAAGCGAACGGACATCTGTAACAGGTTTGTCATCATCCTGTATATGCAGGACGTGAATGAGCAGCAGCGTGAGGGTTGTCAGACGCTGCTGCCCATCCACGATATAAGTTTGATTGTTTTCCCTGACCGTGATAATCGTGCCGAGGAAATAATGCGGGTAACGGGCTACCTGCCATCGTTCATGCTGCTCTGAATAACTGGCACAGAACCTGCCCTCGAAGTCGTCAAGCAGTTCTTCAATGTGGCGGCGCTCCCAGACATATTCGCGCTGATAGAAGTCGATGCTGTATTTAACGTTGTTCAGCAATTCACGAACAGATTTGGTGCGTGCCTGAATCGTGTTCATTGCATCCCCTTGTGCTGTTAATCCTCAAGCGTGCTCAAATCTCCCAGCGGCTGTCCCATCGCCTGCGCTTTCAGCACCCGCCGCATGATTTTGCCGCTGCGGGTCTTGGGCAGCCCATCCACAAATTCAATCTGCGCTGGCACGGCAATCGGGCCAACCTCGTGGCGGATATGCGCCTTCAGTTCAACCACCAGCGCTTCCGAGCCATCGACGCCATCCACCAGAATGCAATAGGCATGGATGATATTGCCCTTCAGTTCATCGGGAATGCCAATCACGGCGGCCTCGGCAACGGCGCTGTGGCTGACCAGACCCGATTCCACTTCAGCCGTCCCCAAACGATAGCCACTGACTTTAAGCACATCGTCGTTGCGACCAATCACCCACAGATAATCATCGTCATCCCGCCGCGCCGTATCGCCTGCCAGATACCAGCCCTGCTCTTTGTACTTCGCCCAGTATTGGCTCAAAAAGCGCTCGTCATCCCCATACACCGTCCGAATCATGCTCGGCCACGGACCCTTAATCACCAGATTGCCATCTTCACCGGTTGCGACGGGTTCGCCTTCCTCATTCACAATATCGACCTGAATGCCAGGGAAAGGACGGGTCGCGCTGCCGGGCTTCAGTCCCATCGAGGGCAAGGGCGTAATCATAAAACCGCCGGTTTCAGTCTGCCACCAGGTATCAATAATCGGGCATTCCCCGCGACCAATCACCCGATGATACCAGCGCCAGGCTTCCGGATTGATTGGCTCGCCCACTGTGCCTAGGAGGCGCAGGCTGCTCAAATTATGACGCCGCGGCCAAGCCTCACCAAAACGCATCAAACCGCGAATAGCCGTTGGGGCTGTATAAAGAATGGTCACGCCATAATTCTCGACAATCCGCCACCAGCGGTCGGGATACGGATAGGTCGGCGCCCCTTCATAGATGATGCTGGTCGCCCCCAGGATGAGCGGCGCATAAACGATATAACTGTGTCCCGTAATCCAGCCGGGATCAGCAGCACACCACCAGCGGTCACTTTCCTTGATGTCAAATGCCCAGGACAGCGTCGTCGACGTATAAACCTGATAGCCGCCATGAGTATGCAGAACGCCCTTGGGTTTGCCAGTCGTTCCACTGGTGTACAAGATGAAGAGCGGGTCTTCGGCGTCCATCACTTCCGTTTCGGCTGTGGTACTGGCAATCGGCAGAGCCATCAGGTCGTGATACCAATAATCGCGCCCTGGCTCCATTGTGATGTCCTGCCCTTCATCATCGTTATACCCTGCGTCCAGAAGGAGATCGCGAAAACTTGCTGCCATTGGCTTCGACGTGCGCTTGACAACAATCACCGTATCTACCACTGGCGACCGCCGCACCGCCTCGTCAACTGTATCTTTGAGCCTGACAATTTTGCCGCGCAGCCAGGCGCCATCGCAGGTAATCAACACCCGACTCTGTGCATCTTCAATTCGGTCCGCTAAGGCCTGTTCGGAAAAGCCGCCATAGACAACACTGTGCGGCGCACCAATTTTCGCACAGGCCAGCATCGCCACCGCAATTTCGGGAACACGTCCCATATAAATCGTGACGCGGTCGCCCTTGTTCACGCCCATGCTGCGCAGCACATTGGCGAACTTGTTGACCTCTTGCCACAAGCGCCAATATGACATCGTAACCTTGTCGCCGTTTTCGCCTTCCCAGATAATCGCCAGCTTGTTGCGCCTCCAGGTCTTGACGTGCCGATCCAGCGCATTCAGCGCCATATTGGTCTTGCCGCCGACAAACCACTTATAGAAGGGTTTGCTGCTGTCGTCGAGGACTTGGTCCCATTTTTTGTACCAGTCCAGGGTTTCGGCGCGTTTCGCCCAGAA
>DAOUKA010000199.1:0-9955 GCA_034421915.1 Anaerolineae bacterium | reverse complement strand
CTGCGCTGCCATCATTGCAGAAATCCCAGTCGGTGTGGCATTTGTTGGGTTCTGCCTCTCCTCCCCCCAACTGCGCTTGCATCAGCAAAATCAGCGCCACACAGGCTGCAAACAGAATAACACCAACGAACCAACGCGATAACTTCTTCAAATTCATATCGACCTCCTGAAAAATTGATTTAGATTGATTAACGAAACGGGACATCAATTTAACATCTCCAGCTTCCAATGTCAAATCAGTTGACGATGGCTGGCCTCACAAATTCGCAGCCAAGCTCCTCCTTCCAATGCTTGGGGAGGGGTTAGAAAGACTGGCATCCATTCAATCAGACACTCCCCATTTTGCTGCCATTTTCGATTTTTGCGCTCATCCGTGATATACTTCTGCTTGAATAACCGTTCATCTGTGTTCCAGGATTGGCCTGCCATATCTTGCAAGCACATGACCTGTTCGCTGGCGCCCCGCCAGAAACAGCGCAACCGACAAAATAGGTTTTTGAGGATTTTTGATGATTAGACAATCGAACAGGGCATGGCCTGTCCGCAAGGGACGGACCTCGAGGCTGCGTTATCGGAAAGAGTTGGGCAGGCTGTGGCTGCGGATTCATCGCAACTGGCAGCTTTATGTGCTGTTGCTGCTGCCAGTTGTCTGGCTGATTGTCTTCAGATATGCCCCCATGTATGGCGCTCAAATCGGCTTCAAGTCATACTCGCCCGTTCTTGGCATCGAGGGCAGCCCCTGGGTTGGCTTGGATAATTTTGAGCGTTTTATCAATTCCTTCAAGTTCAAGCCGGTCATTATGAACACGCTCATACTGAGCTTTTATTCATTGCTTGCCGGCTTTCCGATTCCGATTCTACTGGCATTAAGCCTCAATCAGGTCAAAAATCGCTTTTTCCGCAGCAGCGTTCAGATGATTACCTATGCGCCCCACTTCATTTCGACAGTCGTCATTGTCGGGATGCTGTTTCAATTCCTGCATCCGCACGTGGGCCTGACGGCTGCAGTGGCGAATATGCTCGGGCTGGATGCGCCCAACTGGATGGGGGACCCGCGTGCCTTTCGTCATATCTTCGTCTGGTCAGGGGTCTGGCAGGATATGGGCGTCGCCTCGATTATCTATCTGGCGGTGCTTTCCACCATCGACCCCGCGCTGCACGAAGCGGCCGTGGTCGATGGCGCCAACCGAATACAGCGCATACGCTATATCGACATCCCCGGCCTGCTGCCGACCGCGATGGTGCTGCTGGTCTTGTCCACCGGACGCATCCTGGAAGTCGCCTTCGAGAAAGTCTATCTGATGCAAAGCCCGCTCAACCTGAGCGTCTCCGAAGTCATCAACACCTATGTGTATCGCGTCGGCCTGCTGAACCCCATACTGGATTTTTCTTATGCCACCGCGATTGGGCTGCTCAAAGGGGCTGTCGGCCTGCTGCTTCTGCTTGCCGTCAACCATGCCGCCCGCCGTCTAACCAATAATAGCGTCTGGTAGGAGCGCTCCATTATGGCATCATTAAAAAGCTACGACAGCCACATCAATAAAGTCCGCGAATCGGGCTTTGACCGCGTTTTCATGTCCATCAACGCGGCCGTTTTAACGGTCATCACCATCATCATCCTGCTGCCCTTGATTTTCGTTGTCAGCGCCTCCTTCAGTTCGTCCGAGGCGGTGATTGCCGGCAAAGTCACGCTGTGGCCCGTGGACTTCAGCTTGCAGGGCTACACGACCATTTTTGAACACAAAAAGGTCTGGGATGGCTTTGCCAATTCGCTCTTTTATACCTTTTTCGGCACGATATTTAATGTGGTGATGACGATTATCGCTGCCTATCCGCTTTCGCGGCGGGATTTGGTCGGGCGGCGGCTGATTACGATGGCTTTCATTTTTACCATGCTCTTCAGCGGCGGCTTAATCCCGACCTATATGGTCGTGCGGGATTTGGGCCTGCTCAATACCCGCATGGCCATGATCCTGCCAACCGGCATCGGCGTCTTCAACCTGCTCATTACCATGACCTTTTTCCGCACGACCATCCCGCCCGAACTCATCGAGGCGGCACGGATTGACGGCGCCAATGACTTCCGCACCTTCGGCAGCGTGATCCTGCCGCTGTCGCGCCCCATTATCGCCGTGCTGGCACTGTTTTATGCCGTGAATCACTGGAACTCGTATTTTAGCGCGCTGATTTATCTCAAAGATCAGGAACTCTTCCCCCTACAGCTTGTCCTGCGCGAAATCCTGATCCAAAACTCGATTGACGCCTCCATGCTGGTCGATATTGAAGACCTGACTGTGCGCGAGGGACTGCGCGACCTGCTGAAATACTCCTTGATTGTGGTCGCCAGTGTGCCAGTCTTGATTATTTATCCCTTCGTGCAGAAACACTTTGTCAAAGGCATGATGATTGGTTCAGTAAAATAGCTGCCTTCAAAAACAAAGAAAGGGGTGTTCTTATCAAATAAAGCCGCCGCACGACCTTGTATCCAAACTTAACCGGAAAGGAAATCTTATGTCTAAAAAACTGTTCATTGTGTTCTTGCTGGTCGCGCTGTTCTCGCTGTCTTTGGCAACCTGGGGGCAGGACAGCACCGTTTCGGCGCCAGGCGAATTCCCGATTGTCGAGGAGCCGATAACCCTGAATGTCCTTATGCTGGGACACGCCATCGTGGAAGACTTCAACACCAATACCTTTACCCAATGGTATTCGGAGCGAACCGGCATCAATATCGACTTCAATATCGCGCCGCCCAACGAGGGACAGGAGATATTCAACCTGACGATAGCCAGTGGCGACCTGCCCGATATCATTGTCGGCTTCACCGTCGATCCCTCCACGCTGGCGCTTTATGGCCCGCAGGGTTTGTTCGTGCCGCTTAATGATTTGATTGACGCGCACGGACATTTCATCCATGAGGTCTTCGAAGGCTCGCCACAGGTCCGACCGCTGATTACATCGCCCGATGGCCTCATCTATGGCTTGCCCCAGGTCAACGAGTGCTACCATTGCTTCCATGCCCAACGCGCCTGGATTAACCAAGATTGGCTGGACAACGTGGGCATGAGCCTGCCAGAAACCACCGACCAGTTGATGGATGTTCTCACCGCCTTTAAGGAACAGGATGCCAATGGCAATGGCGACCCCAACGACGAGATTCCACTGGCAGGCGCAACCACCGGCTGGAACACCAACATCGACGGATTCTTGATGAACCCCTTCGTCTTCAGCGAGTTCATCGGGCAAAACCGCTACTTTGAAATCAATGAAGGCGTGATTTCGACCACGGCCAATACCGAAGGCTTTCGTGAAGGCTTGCGCTATCTGAACCAACTGTACGCCGCCGGGCTGTTTGGCGAAGAGACCTTTACCCAGCCCGCCGACCAGTTGAAACAGCTGATTGAAGGCGGCGATGCGCCGGCAATCGGCGTGGTTCTCGCTGGGGCGCACTCGGTATTCGCCAATATCGGCGGCGACCGCTGGCAGCGTTATGTTGCCGTTCCGCCACTGGAAGGCCCCACCGGCCTCAAACAATCGCCCTACAACCCCTGGGGCGTCGGCTCCGGGCAGTGTGTCATCTCTGCCAAGACCGAGCATCCAGAAGCCGCCTTCAAGTGGTGTGAGGGCTTGTATGAGCGCGAAACAACCCTGCGTTCGGTCTTTGGCATACCGCAGTGGGAAGCCGAAGCAGCCGGGGAAGAAGGGCAATGGCGCTGGGCAGAAGAGGGCGAACCCGCCCTGGGCCCCGAATTCCCGTCTATCTGGCGGCGCTTGTCCACCTTCGGCACCCTGCAAAATGTCCATTGGGCGCAGCGCGGTCCCAGCTATCGCCCCAATCACCTGCGTTTGGGCGAGGTTCGCCGCGATGATGCGGCTGGCCTGGAAATCGTGCTGTATGAAGAAACCAAGTCCAAGATTGAGGCACAGGCCCGTGATATTGCCAATGTCATTCCGCCGCTGGCATTCACAGTCGCGCAAGCCACCGAACTGGCTGACCTGCGGCTGAGCGTCAATGACTTTATCGCCCAGATGACCGCCGAGTTCGTGCTGGGACGGACGGACATTGATGCCGGCTGGGATGCCTATGTTGCCGCGCTTGAGGGCTATGGGCTTAACCGCATCGTCGAAATCTATCAGACAGCCTACGACGCGCAGTACGGCGGCTGACTGCCAAATTGAAGCGACCCATCAGGGTATATTGATGTCCACAGGGCATGGATATACCCTTTTCCCTCATCAGGTCAGGTCATGTCCAAACCCAATATCCTCTTCATGGTCGCCGACCAGCACAACGCCAAAGTTCTCGGGCATAAAAATCATCCCGATGTGCAAACGCCCCAGCTTGACCGCATGGCGGGCGAAGGACTGCGATTTGACAATGCCATCACGCAGAATCCCATCTGCACACCCAGCCGCGTTTCCTTCCTGAGCGGACAGTACCCGCATAATCACGGCTATTACAGCTTGAGCGGGCGCAATCCGAACGGACTGCCGACCCTGTTCGGACATTTTCGGCATGAAGGCTATTTCACGGCGGCGATGGGTAAAATCCACTGCCCGGAGTATTGGGTGGAAGATGATTGTGATGTATTCCATGAAAGCAACTCCTTTCGCGCTGGCAGTGTGGTCGGACGTTCGGCTGCCTACACGCGCTTTCTACAGGAGCGCGGGGTAGCACATCTGGAAGACCACATCAGCCTGCCGGAATTTGGCGAGCGCGGCCGCCAGAGCGTCGACAGCCGTCCCAGCCCGCTCGCCTTTGACGAGACGCAGGAAGGCTGGCTGTCCCATACAGCGATACAGACCATGCAAAAAGCCGTGTCGCAAAACCAGCCCTTTTTCATCCATGTCAGTTTCCCGCGCCCGCACCAATGCACCACGCCCTGTCAGGAATTTTGGGATTTATACCAGCCATCCCGACTGAGCCTGCCACCCAATGCAGACTACGATTTGCGGGCGGCCGGCAAAGCGCCCCATTTTCAGGCGATGGCAAACCATTGGCGCACCAGCGACTGGCAGTTATTTGAACCGAAGACCTTCGCAGCCGGCCGTACCCGCAAATTGCAGGGTTATCTGGGCGCGGTCAGCCAGGTGGATGCGGCTGTCGGGGCACTGCTGGATTACTTGAGAGGTTCGGGATTGTCCGACAACACCCTTGTCGTTTATACCTCCGACCATGGCGATTATGCGGTCGAACACGGCATCATGGAAAAGGCGCCCGGCATTTGCAGCGATGCCATTACCCGCGTGCCGCTGATTTGGTGGTCGCCAGCGCGGATTCGACCTGGCGCAGTGGTTGAAGACATTGTCGAGCTTGTCGATATTTCGACAACGCTCTGCGCCCTCGCCGGCCTGGATCCCATGGAAACCAGCGATGGAGTAGACCTGTCGCCCCTGCTGGCCGGTGAGCCAGGCGAACCCGACCGAATCGGCGTGACCGAATTTGCCTGGAGCAAGAGCCTCCGCAAAGGCAAGCATCGCCTGGTGCATTACCCGCCGCAGATGTTCCCCGATGAATACCCGCAAGGCTTTGGCGAGTTGTACGACCTTGAAGCCGACCCCTGGGAAATGCAAAACCTGTACTTTGAACCCAGCCATCAAAGCAAGGTGCAGGAACTGAAAGATGACTTGCTCAACTGGTTAATCACCACAACCCGCCCCGGCACCGTCAGCGGCGTCAACAGCGCCCGCTTTGATGCGCCGCCGCTCAACCGACAGCGCATCTTGCGCTATCAGACCGTCACCAATCGGGATGGCAAAATCAGCCCCGCCCTGCTCCGCGCCGCCAAGAATAAAAATTATCTGTAGCCGGCGTGATAAACTGCAAGGCGTTCCCCTGCAGATGAAAATGGGCGTTGTGTTTGGCAACATGATTATGATATTGTTTTAGTAAGTACCATTCAAATTAGAGGAGGTGAAGCCATCGAAAATCATTGTTACCCGCAGGACGATTCATCTCAAATAATACTAAGCCGGTCTTGAAAGGAATGTCTGTATGTCAAAAGCAAAATTTATACTAATGATGCTGGTTGTATGTATGGCACTAGGGACATCTTTAGCCGCCCTGGCACAAGATGTCACCGAACTAACACTTTGGGTATTTGTAGACCGTCATGGTCTGTACATGCAAAATCAGGCCGACCGTTGGAACGAGGAACATCCAGACCGCCCCATCGATATTGTCTACGAGCAAATCGACTATACACAAATGCACGATAATCTGCTGGCATCGCTGCTGGTGGGCATGGGCGCACCGGATTTGGCGGATGTCGAGATTAAGAAATTCGCCACCTTCACCAAAGGCGACATCCAATTTATCCCATTAAATGAGGTCATTGACCCCTACCGCGGAGACATCATTGAATCGCGCCTGGCACCCTATACTGCAAATGGCATGAACTATGGGATCGATTATCATTTGGGTTCGTTTGTGATGTATTATAATACTGAAATCTTGGAAGCAGCTGGTGTGGATGTCGATAGCGTTCACACTTGGGATGACTATATCGAAGCTGGCTTGCAAGTTACACAGGACACAGATGGCGATGGTACACCCGATGTCTACATGGCGAGTATCGAGGTCACAGACATCTTCTCTGTTTATGCGCTGATGCTGATGAATGGCGGCGGAACATACAACGCGGAGGGCGAAATTATTCTTGAAAGCCCTGAAAACATCGAGGCGCTGCAGTTCTTGCAAGACCTGGTTCACGTTCATGGCATTGCGCGGCCGGCATCGGGTGGTGGACATCATTCGCCCGATCACTTCATTGATTTGATTGAAGGTCGGATTGCTTCGCTGTGGATGCCGCAGTGGTATATGACCCGCTATCCCGATAACATGAGCAGTGAATTAGCGGATGTTGCCGTAATCCGTCCGATGCCAGTCTTTGAAGAAGGTGGTTACACAACCACAATGGGCGGTGGCACTGGAACCGCTATTACTAACCAGATTGATCCAGACAAAATTGCACTTGCCGCCGAGTTCCTGGCATTTGCCAAACTGACCTATGATGCCAACGTCCAACTTTGGACAGATTTGGGTTTTGACCCGATGCGACTGGATGTCTATGATGACGAGGCGCTTCTGATTGTCATGGAAGACTTTAGTGGTGAAGTGCCTTTTGAGCATATCAAAGCCGGTTTGGGCAGTGTCGCTCCCGAATACACTGGGCCCTTCTATCCGGAAATCGCAGTTATCTTCCAGACCACCGGGCTTTATGACTTGATTGAGAATCAGGTCTCGCCAGAAGAAGTTCTGGCTAATGCAGCAGAAGAATTGCGTGCTATGGGCGCGGATTTCTAAAGCATTTTGAAATACGGGCAGGTGTGCTGGCCATTCGGCAGAGCCTGCCCGTTTAAGAAATAATCGCCTGGTCTCGGTTTCTCGGTTGAGGAAAGCACTGCCAGAATGCTGCACATCATCAAAGCGCCTTACCGCTACATCCACCGATTTTTCCATCACAAAAAAGTGGTGCCATTGATGTTTCTGGCGCCATTTCTGATTGTGTTCTTCATCTTCAAAGTCTATCCCGTTATTTTGGCTGTCATTATGAGCTTCCAGGATTTTCAGGGCATCCGCAGTCAGGAATGGGTCGGCTTGACAAATTATGAGAATGTCTTTGAATTGGTGCGCTTCAGTCAAGCGCTCACCAACACCACCGTCTATACCATCGGCACCTTGCTGGTTTTGATACCACTGCCGCTGGTGCTGGCGGTGCTGCTGGATTCGGGTCGCGTCGTCGCCAGCACGGTCTTCCGCGTGTTGATTTTCCTGCCAGCATTGACCTCCCTGGTGGTAGCTGGCACCGTCTTTCGGCTGATTCTGGCAAAGGACGGTTTTCTCAATCTTTTCCTGGAAAACACACTGGGCATCGAACCGCTGCGCTGGCTGGAAGTATCGGAACTGGCGCTGCCTTCGCTGATCTTGATCGCCACCTGGCGCTGGACCGGTATGAACATCCTCTATTTCAATTCGGGTCTGGTCAATATCCCGCAGGAGCTTTACGAAGCAGCTGCCATTGATGGCGCCAGCCCTTGGCAAATGTTCTGGCGCATCACCCTGCCCATGCTGCGACCGACAACCTTCTTTGTGGTCGTCCTTAGCATCATTGGCGGTTATCAGGTATTCGTAGAACCTTTCATTCTCTATGCCGGCGGAGCAGGACCAGGCGATGGCGGGCTGACACTGGCTCTGCTCATCTACCGCACCGCCTTCACCTCCTTCCATTTCGGCACGGCAGCTGCCATGGGCGTCATTCTGGCTTTAATCATTTTTGTCTTTTCACTCATTCAATTTCGCTTCTTCGGAGTCTTGAGACAGGAAGACTAAGCGATGACAGTCAACTCTGAATTCATTCCGCAATCCAAACTGGGCGCCAGACGGCAATCCAGCCTCAACAAAATCCTGATATTCGCGCTCTTTGTCTTCCTCACCATCATATTCCTTTTTCCGCTCTACTGGATGGTCATCAGTTCCTTGCGGCCCGAAGGGCGCGTCTTCGTCGACGCCATGGAGATTATCCCTAGATCCTTTTCACTGGATACCTATCGCAACCTGTTTGAACAAGAACCCTATGGACGCTGGTTTCTCAATTCAATCGCACAAACGGGCGGTTTCGCTATCACCGGTGTCTTCCTGTGCACCACTGGCGGCTATGCGCTGGCAAAGTTTCGGTTTAGATTCCGCAACTTGCTCTTCATTCTCATCCTGGTATCACAGATGATACCCTTTCACCTGTTGATTGTCTCGCTCTTCCTGATGATTATTCAGCTGGGCATGGTAGAAACTTATCAGGGCGCTATTATCCCGCTGGCGGCTTCACCGATTGGCATTTTCTTCATCCGACAGTATATGCTGGCCATCGATGACGAATTGCTTAACGCCGCACGGGTGGACGGCGCCAACGAATATCAGATTTTCTGGCATATCGTCTTGCCTAACGCCCGCCCGGCGATTGCCACGCTCTTTATCCTCTTTTGCCTTGAATACTGGAACAACCTGCTTTGGCCGCTGATCGTTTTCCGTCAGCAAGAAAACATGCCACTCGCTGTTGGCATCAAACGGCTGGTTGACCAATACCGACAGCAGTATGATCTGGTCATGGCGGGTTCGACCCTGGCGACCATACCGGTCATCATTCTGTTCTTCTTCCTGCGCCGCCAGATTATGGAAGGGCTGGCAACCACTGGCACGGGCATCAAGTAAGCAGTGGTCAATTTTGACAGGCAGCCGCCTAGGGTGTCATATCAAGCTGCGCTGCCCCAAAGCCGTATGGCAGCAGGTCAGCGAGCGTCAGGCGATGATGCACCACCCCCGCCAAATCCGCCAGAATCACCCGCATCCCCGGCGAAAATTCATAGAGCATCTGCCGACAGACGCCACAGGGCGAGCCGCCATTCCGCGTCACAACGGCAATCGCCGCGAAGTCGCGCTGACCTTCGCTGACCGCTTTGACCAGCGCCGTGCGTTCGGCGCAAATCGTGGGAGAATAACTGGCGCTTTCGATATTGCAGCCGCCGAATATCTCCCCGCTGGCGGTGCGAAGCGCCGCCCCCACCGCATACTGGCTGTACGGAATATAAGCATATTCGCTGGCGGCTATGGCGGCTTGGACTAAATCATAATCTTGCTGATGGGACATACTGGCTTGCCTAAGCGCAATCTAATTATTTTGTGTGAGCGGCGGCTTTTCGCTCCCGCCGAGCAGACTGGCGCCGGACTGGCTCTTGCTGTCCGCGGGTTTCGGCATCATTTTGCGGACCTGCACCTGGCGGATGCGGTGTCTCTCAATCGACTTGACGGTCATGCTGAGGGTGTCGGTGGCGATGGTCTCATTGAGCTTGGGCACCCGTCCCAAAGTCAGATAGATATAACCGCCCAGGGTATCGGCAGGCTCGGTATCAATCGAACAATCGAGCAAATCGTTGAGGTCATCCAAATCCATACTGGCATCAA
>DAOUKA010000198.1:0-34230 GCA_034421915.1 Anaerolineae bacterium | reverse complement strand
CGCCACCGAAAGCTGGCCGGCTGTTTGCTGGCTGTTGGACTGCTGGATTCCGACGCCATCGCTTCCGCGCCTTGTCTGGCTAATCGTAGCTGGATTTTAACACAGAGCCGTCAATGTGCCAACAACCGCCACCGCCAACAAGCGTCAAAGCGAAAAATGAGCGAAAATAAATGAAATTTGCCCCGATTCTCGCCTTGACAGAGCGGAATTAAGATGTTAAACTGTAATAGCTGATTTGGATTGGATTAGCGATGTTTGACTTGACTGCCGCTAACATGACCATGCTGACCATGACGATGCCCTTCAGGGCGTCTGGCGGGGGTTTGGGCTTGTTGTAAGCCGGCAGGAAAATCAAACGGCAAACGGGCGTGTGGAAAACCTCCTCCACACGCCTTTTTTATTGTCTTGACGATTGCGGAGAGATGGAAATGGCAAGATTGACGATGAAATTTGGCGGGACATCGGTAGGGTCGCCCGAAGCGGTTCGGCAGGTGGTGACCATCGTTCAGGATTATCTTGCTCAAGGTGATGAACTGGCGGTGGTGGTCTCGGCCATGTCTGGCGTGACCGATGCGCTGCTCCAATCTGCCAAAGCCGCCGCAGTCGGGGACAAGCGGAGCTATATGTCGATTAACGAAAACATCCGCGCCCGGCATGAGGCTGTGGTTCGGGAGTTGATTGAAGCGGAAGCGGCCAGGGCCGCCATCCTCAAGGAAGTCCATCAATTGCTGCAAGCGCATCTGAACCTCTGCGAGGCGGTTCACATCCTGGGCGAAGCCACCGCCCGCATCTCGGATTCGCTGGTTTCATTTGGCGAACGGCTCAGCAGTCGGGTGATTGCAGCCGTGATGCAAGCCGAAGGCATTCAGGCCAAACAGCACGACGCCAGCGAACTCATCATCACCAACAACCACTTTCAGGATGCCGAACCGCTTTGGGAGCCAACCGCGGCGCGGATTTCGACCGCCCTCACTGCCGACATGGCGGCTGGCATAACGCCCGTCATCACCGGTTTTATCGGCGCGACCCCCGATGGAACGATGACAACCCTGGGACGGGGCGGCAGCGATTTCAGCGCGGCTATCTTGGCCGCCTGTCTTGACAGTGACGAGTTGTTCATTTGGACGGATGTGGATGGCGTGATGACAACCGACCCGCGCATCGACCCGCGGGCGCAGGTGCTTCCCTATGTATCTTATCAGGAAATTGGCGAGCTTGCCTTTTATGGCGCCAAGGTGCTGCACCCGAAAACCATGCAGCCCATCATCAACCGCCAGATTCCGCTGCGGGTGCGCAATACCTTTAACCCGTCCCATATCGGCACGCTGGTTGGCACCCGCACGCAAGCCAGCGAAACAGTCATCAAAGCCATTACCAGCATCAAAAATGTCAGTATGCTGACGGTCCGCGGGCGAGGGATGCTGGGGGTGCCGGGCATCGCCGGCCGCACCTTCCTCGCAAGCGCCCATGCCGGCGCCAACATCCTGATGATTTCGCAGGCTTCGTCCGAACAGAGCTTTTGCTTTACTGTCGTTGACCCCATAGCGGGGCGGGTGAAGGCGGCCGTGGAGCAAGAGCTTCAGCGCGAGATTGGCCAGCGCGATGTCGATGGGGTCGATGTGTTAAGCGATATTGTCATCATTACGGTGGTCGGCGACGGGATGCGCGGCACACCCGGCGTTGCCGGCCGCGTCTTTTCGCTCTTGGGCAGGCAGCGCATCAATGTTCTGGCAATCGCCCAGGGGGCTTCCGAATGCAGCATTTCCTTCATTATTGCCGAGCATGAGTTGGAGCGGGCGGTCGCTGAACTCCACCCGCTGGCGCTGGAGACAGTTGAAAATGATTGGGTCAATGGTAGCGGCAGCCACTTGCCGAGCTAACATCATTTCAAGGGGCGGTCAACGCTTCCAGAATGGCCTGCCAATGCGAAAACAAAATCAGGTGACCGGCCTGCGGCTCGAGGCGCAGACTGGCATTTGGAATAAAAGTTTGCATGCGCTTGCCAACCAGCGGCGCCGAGAAAGCATCCAGTTCGCCCCACCAGATATCGACCGGAATGCGGATGGACTGCAAACGAAAGCCCCATGATTTCACCAGCGTGACCATCTCATCGGCAAAGGCATCGCTGCCACCCCGCCTTATCTCATCCCACATATCGCGGCGGCGGCTGTAGACGCCAAGCTCCCGCAGCACTTGCTGGTCGGCCTTGGGCATGGCGGCGGCAAACTCGCGGATGTGCTGCGCGGCTTCACGCTGCGAATCCAGCCAGAAAAAACCGCGCATCAGCAAGCGAAAGAAGGATTCCATCCCGCTCGCCAACTGAAACAAACGGGAATAATAGCCATGCACTGCCTGGAAGCCCTGGGCATGATCCATCGGCGGCAGGCTGCAAACCACAGCGCAGCGCGTGACAATCTCCGGGAAGCGATAGGCCGCCGCCAGGGCATAGGGCCCGCCTGCCGAGTAGCCCAATACCGCGAAATGGTCGATTTTCAGCGCCTTGCTGAGCAGCATAATGTCATCGACAACGTCCATCAGGCTGCGTCCGGGTTTGCGGGTGGAAAGTCCAAAGCCCGGGCGGTCGATGCCAATCAGGCGGATGCCCAGACGGCTCAAAATGGAATCGTCCGGGTGGCGCAGGGTTCGGTTGCCCCATAAATCGTGGAAAAGGAACACCGGCTTGCCGCTCGGGTCGCCATATTCCGCGAAGCCCAAGCGCCGCCCATCCTTGAGTTGTGCCTGCCGCGCCGTCGCGACCTGTGCCAGCTTGACCATACTTGAAGTGTCCTCCAGTGACCTATTGTAGCAGGCTTGTCGAGCCTCTCCCAGCGCATACTTCTTTCCTGCGCTATAATCATATAGAGGGGCGCATGAAGCAGCGACCCCTTCCGCCTACAGGGTTAGGTCAGGAGAATTTCAAATGGGACATAAACGAAGCGCATTACGCGCCGAGACCGCCGCCGATTTGTTCTCTTTTGGACGCTGGGCTTTGCCCTCATCTTCACTTTGATTTTCATTCTTGTTCACAGGATTAGCATCACCTTCACACCATTGGATAGTCATCTTGTTGCTTTCATTGAGAGGGGAGCGTTTTTCATGGCTTTCGCCTGCTTGCAGCGAAGCCTGATTAGGCGATACCTGCATATCGACATGCGCCATTGGCTTCGCTGGACATGTATCGGTTTTATTGCCGGTCATGTCTGCCATTACAGCGTGTTCACTGCTGCTGCGTATCCGTTCCCGGCTTGGTTACAGTTGCAATATGGAGGAGATCCGAGCCAGTTTGCAGACTTGCTGAACACAGCCTATCACAGTTTGCGCCTCTTCTTTTTGTTTGGCTTCCCGATGCTCTTCCAAGGGTTCGCGCTGCCGAAAACCTTTTCCTTTCGCTGGATTTGGCTGCTGACAGCTTTTATCATGTGGCCCCTCATCTTGGTGACGGAAGATGGCGGCCTCTTCATCAATCTCGTCAAGGTTACAGAGGCTCTTCTGAATGTCGAGCGCATCGATTTCCTGCGTGTAGTCCTTCTGCTGGATTGGTTGATCCCCTTTGCCATCCCGGGCATGGTTCTGGCTTGGCTGGCGACGCTCGCGGACAAGCGGCGGCATTTGGCGGAGTCAAGCTGGTAATCGCATCAAACTAACGCGGATAAAGGGCGAGAATGGTCGGAACGGGGTCAAACGAGGGCTGTAGATAGTCGATCTCAGGCACAGCCATCATCGTCGAGCCGCCGCCGTCAAGGTTAAAAGCCGTCTCGATGTTCAGGTCAGTCGTGGGCAGGTAGGCGCTCAAGTCGGCCAGGGACAATCCCGCAAAGGGCGAAATCATCATCAGGATGTTGCCCTGCCTGTCTTCGGCAATGAGCGTGCGGCGGGTTCGCTCGGCAGTCGAGCGGTTGAAATAGCTCGGCTCGCCATCTTCGACCAGCAGGGGAAAGCCCTGCACCGCCTGCTCCAGCGCCTCGTCGGCGCGATAGGGCTGTGAGCGATTGGCGCGGACCATCGGCAGGCCATTTTGAACGGCAAATGTGCCGCCGCGCTCTTGATAGGCTGAACCATCAATCTCGCCATCGCTGATGACCAAACCCAGAACGCGGCTGTCGCTATCGAAGAAATTGGCGTTGATGATGGCGGCCGCCTGCGGCTCAAGCCGCTGCCAGGCTGCCAGTCGCAGTGGCTCTCGCTCCCGATAGATGGCGCGAAAGCGATACAGCGCCGGGTTGATGCGCAGCACCTTAAGCTGTGCCATCTCGCTGTCGTTTGGCAGGTAAGTCCGCCATTCCAGCCCAGGAGCAACTGTCAGCCAATCCGGCGCTTGTGTAATGGTCGCTGCGGGCGGAATGATGTCATACGACAAATTGCAGCCCGCAAGCAGCGCCATAAATGACAGGCAGGCCGCCAATCGAAGCTGGATGATGAACCCCCCGCGCCGCATTTTCAAGCAAGCTGGTCGGCCATGCCGCGAATCCGTTCGACCGCTTGCCGCAGAAGCCGCATATCGGCCGCAAAGGAAAAACGGATATGGACGTCTTGGGTGATGCCAAACGCGCTGCCAGGCACGCCGACAACAACCGCCTTGTCAAGAATCAGCGAGGCGACCTCCTCACTCGATTTGCTGGTCTCATTGACTTTGGGGAAGGCATAAAATGCGCCTTCGATGTTGGGGCAGGACATATTCTCGATGCTGTTGAAGGCATTCACCATAAAGTCGCGGCGGTCTTGATAAGACTGCCGCATGATGGCAACGCAGTCCTGCGGGCCATTGAGCGCGGCGACGGCTGCATGCTGCGTAAAGGTCGCCGCTGAAGTGGCGGTTTGCGAATTGAACATGCTCGCCACGCTGATGAGCGCCTGAGGACCCGCCAGCCAGCCCAGACGCCAGCCGGTCATGGCGTAGGCCTTGGACATCCCGTTGATGACAGCGACGCGCTCGGACATCTCCGGAATCGATGCCAGGGAAACCGACGGTCGGCCGTCGAAGTTGAGCTTCTCGTAGATTTCATCGGAGAGGACAAACAAATCCGCTTCGGCCGCCAGCGTGGCGACAGCTTCTATTTCGCCTGATGAGAGCATGCGCCCGGTGGGATTGCCCGGCGAATTGATAATGATGGCCTTGGTTTTGGGCGTGACGAACTCGCGTAGGTGTTCCAGCCGCAGTTGATAATTATCATCGCTGCTGAGCGGAATCGGCACGGGCCTGCCACCCACCATAGTCGTGACGGACGGATAGCTGACCCAGTAAGGCGCCGGTATCAGCACCTCGTCGCCGGGATCCAGCATGGCTTTCAGCGCCAGAAACAGCGCCATCTTGCCGCCGGGCGTCACGACAATATCGGTCATCGGATTGACGCGGACCTGGCTGTCGCGCTCCATCTTCATCGAGATGGCTTCCAGCAGGGGCTTAATCCCTTTGGCGGGCGTGGCGTAACTGGTTTCGCCATCGCGCAGGGCGCGGATGCCAGCTTCGACAATATGTTCAGGGGTATCGAAATCCGGCTCACCGCCAGCCAGCCCGATGACCGCATGACCTTCCGCCGCCAACTGATTGGCTTGGTCGTTCATGGCGATGGTCGGGGATTTGGAAATCCGTTGCGCCAGTTGTGTTGTCTTGGGCATAACTCAACCTCTTTATGATAAAAAACAGTCGCCATCAATCAAATGGAAGTGTATCCGCTTTGGAAACCTGTTAAAAGGGTGCGGTTCAGGTGGATTTGGCGAAGTCTGCACAGCCAAGCTAGATGTTGCACAATGCAGGAGACTCATTTATCATATTCATGGTGACATGGATGTCATCCAAGTCAATGTTTTCCAGTTCTCTATATTAAGAAAGGATTCCAGATGCCTAAGAGAAACGCCTTTGTTATGTTGTTATTCGTTCTGTCTTTGTTTGTGCTGACAGTGCCGCTTGTTGTCGCCCAAGATGCCAATGTGGATGTCTACGGGCGTGAACTGCCAGCGGACGCGGCGCCCTATGAGATGCAAATCTACCGCAACCTGTGCGACTCGGCTCGTCAAGAGACCTCCCTGTCTTCCATCGTCACGGTCTATTCGCGCATTTGTGACACCGGCGCCTTCGACAAATTCTCGGATTCGCTGGTGGTGCTCAACAACAATATGGAAATCATCCCCTCGGCCGCCGAAAGCTGGTCGGTATCCGATGATGGCCTGACATGGACTTTCAACCTGCGCGAAGGTCAAATGTGGAGTGATGGCACCCCAGTGACCGCAAACGATTGGGTCGCAAGCTGGCAGTTCATGTCCAATCCTGACAACGCCTATGATTTTGTATGGCTTTGGCTGGGCATTATTGACGGCTGGGACGAGGCTGTCGCTGGCGAAATCCCGGTCGAAGAAATCGGCCTGACGGCTGTCGATGACCTGACACTGGCGGTCACGACGCAGGTTCCCTTCCCGCCCCTGCCATCGACCTTCTTCTTCTGGCCTCCTATGCAGGCGAAGGCGCTGGCGGAAATCGGGCCCGACTACATTTTGGATCCGGAAACCCACGTTTCTTCCGGCCCCTTTATCCTTAGAGAATTCACCCCTGGCGACCGCGTTGTGCTCGAAGCCAACCCGGACTACACCGGCCCTCGCAAGCCCTGGCTGCGCAGAATGGAATTTGTCTACGGCGACAAGCTCAACGCCAGCTTCCTGGCATTCCAGGATCATCAAATCGACCAGGTTGGGCAGCCCCTGCTTAGCCCGGCGGATTTCGAGGTGATTTTCAACGACGAGGTGATGTCGCAGAATTATCGCCAGCATGGCGGTGATTTCCGCACCGATTATCTGCTCTTCGATACCTTCAGCCCTCCCTTTGACAATCTGAATGTTCGTTTGGCATTTGCCAAAGCGCTCGACCGCGAATCCATCGTGGAAAATGTTATCGGAACGACAGTCGGCATTCCGGCTTATTCGTTCCTTGCCCCGGGCTTCCCGGCTTCAAACAGCCAAGGCCTGCGCGACATTCAGGAATATGACTGTGATGCCGCCCAGAGCCTGCTGGCAGAGGCAGGTTATGAGGGTGGCGAAGGCTTCCCCGCGCTTGAACTGTCGCTGCGCGGCGAACCGACATTCATCCAGGATTGGTTTATCGCCGCCGCCGCCTCCATCAGCCAGTGCCTGAATGTCGAAATTACGGTCAACAATCTGGAATTCCAGGATTATATGACCCGCCTGCTGGAACGCCCGACCACCTTGCAATTTGGCGGTGTTTCCTATGGCATGGATTATCTGGATCCGGCGAATATGATGGGGGTCTGGGTCTCTACCGGGCGGCACTCCTGGCGCAATGAGGAGTTTGACAACCTGGTGCGCGAGGCGAATTCCTTCACCGGCGACCCGGCCGAACGCATCGCTATGTATCAGGAAGCCGAACGCATCATGGTTGAGGATGTTGGCGGCATCTTTATGGTTCATCGCATTCAGGGCGATCTGTGGCAGCCCTACCTCAACGCGACTGGCAACTGCTGGGAGCCAGACCGCCAGGGCATCGCAACGACCCATTGGGGCAACGAGCATTGCTGGGGCGACTATTACATCACCGACGAAGTTATGGATTACGATACCCATCGTAATGAATAAGCGCTAATCACAAGCCACACTCCATGGGGGCGGGTCTTGTGCCTGCTCCCATTTTCCTTTGTGCAGGCATTGGGCTGTCCCCTCGGATGCGCGATGAGCTCCCAATGCGCGAGGTTGATTTCAAGATATGCTCGGTTATGTCTTTCGCCGGTTGCTGTCGCTGATATTTGTCTTGTTTGTGGTCTCGGTGATTGTGTTTGTCCTGATGAACCTGGTTCCAGGCGGGCCATTTACGCTGGCAGACCGCGGCTATTCCGGCGCCGCTCTGGAAAACCTCGAACGCAAGTACGGTCTCGATAAACCGATTCATGTACGTTATGTCAATTATCTCGTCAGCGCCTTGCAGCTGGACTTCGGCAACTCGTTTTCTGTAGCCGGCAACCCGCCTGTCACCGAGTTGATTGCAAGAATCTGGCCAGTAACGTTTCAGCTGGGTCTGTACACCATCCTGCTGTCTTTTGGCCTGGGCATCTTTTTGGGTATTGTGGCCGCCTATTATCATAACAGCATCGTCGATAACTTTGTCACCTTTGTCGCCACCGCCGGCATCGCTGTGCCAAATTTTGTTATTGCGACTTGGCTGCTGTTGATATTCGGCTTTCAGAATGGCTGGGGGGAAGCAAACAAATGGATCATCGGCCCCATGACCCCCGACGGGGCCGCCATCCTTTCCTGGGATTATTTTCTGCCGGTCATTACCTACGCCTTAGCCCCTTTGGCGCTGGTATCCCGCTATACGCGCTCCAGCTTTGCCGATGTGCTTCATGCCGATTTTATCCGAACAGCGCGTTCAAAAGGGCTGTCGGAGCGATTTATCCTGTTGCGCCATGTCTTTCGCAATGCGCTTGTCCCTATGATTACAGTTCTGCTGCCCCAGATTCCAAATTTATTGACTGGCTCATTATTTATTGAAGTGATTTATGGCGTGCCCGGGCTTGGCAAATTCTTTGTCACCAGCATTTTTAACCGCGATTATCCGATGATTATGGGGCTGGTCTTGCTGATTGCGCTCTTGTGGGGGCTGACTTATCTCATCACCGACCTGCTGTACACTGTAGTTGACCCGCGCATCCGTCTGGGTGAGGGGAAAGCAGCCTGAACGCTATGAACAGACAGGCGAAAACCAAGCCGCCCATCCTGCAAGCCGATGTCCCGCAAGAAATCGAACAGCGGTCTCTGCTGCGGGATGCCTTTCGCCGTTTCGTGCAGAATCGCTTGGCAATGCTGGGCTTAATGATGCTGACCATCTTGGTGCTGGTCGCCATCCTGGCGGATGTCATAGCGCCTTACGGATTAAATGAGGTCGATTTCGACATCGTGCGCATGCCCCCCTTTGAGGATATGAATCATATCCTCGGCGGCGATGGCGTCGGGCGAGATTTTTTGACCCGACTGATTTATGGCGCTCGAACATCCCTGTTTGTTGGCTTGTTGGTCCCGCTGCTCGCTTTTGGCTTTTCGATACCGATTGGCGCGATAGCCGGTTATCGCGGCGGCGCTTGGGATTTTGCCGTTTTGCGCATGATCGAGATTGCCACAGCGATCCCGCCCCTGCTGTTTGCGATGTTCCTCATCAGCATCACCGGACAAGGCTTGGGGAACGTCATCTTCGTCCTGGCAGTGACTTCCTGGATTGAACCTACCCGCATCGCACGGGCGCAGTTTCTAAAATACCGCGAATCGGAATTTGTTCTGGCATCCCGTTCCCTGGGCGCATCCGAATTTCGGATTATCTTCCAGCATATATTGCGCAACTCCTTGGCACCTCTGCTGGTATCCTTTACCTTTGCCGTGCCGCTGGCAATTTTTGCCGAAGCCGGCTTGAGCTTTTTGGGCATTGGCATTACCGAGCCTACAGCCAGCTGGGGTAAGATGGTGGGCGGCAGCGTGAAGTCATCTACAGTCATTGTGGATTATCACTTGGCTTTATTTCCAACGATTTTGGTCGCCCTGACGCTGCTGTGCTTTTCATTTGTTGGCGATGGCTTGCAGGAAGCGCTCGATCCCTTGCGCGGTAAATGAGGAGATACCGATGAAAAAGAAACCAAGCTGGAAATTGAAGTTCTGTCTGCTGTTTGCCCTTTGGGTATTGGCTGCTTGCAGCGGTGATGATGGCGGCGCGGATTCGAATGAGGCTGCTGCACAGCCCACGCGCACACCCTTCCCCACCTTTGCCTTTGTCGAACCGACCAAACCACCCGCCTTTGACCAAAATGATGCAGCCACATCCGAGGCCGCTGCAGCAGATGCGACCCAAGTCACGATTCAGCTTGACCCCAAAATGGTCGAGCGCGGCCTGGGGCGCTATCAGGCTCTGGAGTGCGCCGCCTGTCATGGCGCCGCTGGCGAAGGCAGCGAGGACGGGCGCAGCCTGCTTGAATTCGCCCTGTCAGAGGAAGATTTTGTCACTTTTATGCGCTCTGGCGGCAGCTTGGGCCCAGACCATCAGTATTCCACCAACCGCTTGAGCAACAGTGGTTCGCGCAACCTGTATCAGTATCTTGTGTCTTTGACACAAAATAATTGAAGAGCCTGAAACTGGGATGAAATGAGCCATTCGGATTTAGCGGCGCTGCGGGGCGAGCCGAGTTATGTCTGGCGAGCCGGGCAGGAACGGCGCTTGCAAATGATGGCGAAATGGGGACGGCTCGAAGGTGCGCGGGTGCTTGTCGCCGGCTGCGGCGTCGGCATGTATGCTCGGCAGATTCGCCGCCGCTTTACCGGGTCGGTCGCGGCATTTGACATCGAACTTGACCGCGTGCGGGCGGCCCGCGCGGGCGTCACGCATGCCCTGGCAGCTGCGGGGGAGCATATCCCCTTTGCCGATAACACCTTCGACAGCCTGCTTTCGCATGAGGTCATCGAGCATGTGGCCGATGACAGACAGTCGGCGCGGGAAATGGTCAGGGTACTCAAGCCGGGCGGCCGCATTGTCCTTTTCTGTCCCAATCGCTGGTATCCCTTCGAGACCCACGGACATTATTGGAAGGGCGATTATCATTTTGGCAATACGCCGCTCATCAATTATCTGCCCCGCCGCTGGCGCGACCAGCTGGCGCCCCATGTCCGCGCCTATACCTCAGCCGAAATCAGAAACCTCTTCAATGCCCAACAGGTACAATACGTGCATCATTCACGCATCTATGGCGGTTACGACAATATCATCGCGCGATTGGGCAAGCCGGCAATCGCCCTGCGCAACCTGCTTTATCTGCTGGAGCAGACCCCTCTGGACACCTGGGGCTTGTCGCACTTTCTGGTCATCGAAAAACGCTAGCCCTCCCCGCGTCGGCCGGGCATCAGGCGCCGCAGCCAGCCGCGGATGATTTTGCCGCGGGTGCGATACCACGCTTTTTCGGCTGTTTCGGCATGGCGGGCTGGCTCGCTGGGATCCTGGCCGCTGCCCCGATACCGCTCGATGGTGTACAGGTCGCTGATGGCGCGAATCGGTTCTTTCGCCGCCGGGAGGCGCTTTTGCAGTTCACTGCGCTTTTCGAGCGTGGTTTTGTCGCTGCCCATGCGAATGCCGATTAACTGAATATATCGCTCCAGACGGGCATAAGCACGCGATACCGGGCTGAGGCCGCTCATGCCGCGCCATTCCCACCACCAAATCAGGAATGCCAGTATCAGCGCCAGGACAATCAGCGGCAGCAGCACTAGCAGGACAAGCCAGATAAAAGACTGGAAAAAGGGCGGCGGATTGTCGGGGGCGACTGGCGGCTCGATGGTGGGGACAATCACGGGCGTGGCTGTGGGCGTCGGGCTTGATGTTGGCGTGACAGTCGGCTGGGACAGGTCGCGCTCTGGCGCTTGACGGGTGGCCGGGGAAGTTGGGCTGGGAAGCGGGGTGGGCGAGGGCGTCGGGCTGGGCGTCGGCTGCACGCTTAAAGGCCGCTGTGTTGGCGCCCGTTCATCGCCATCGCGGTGAACAGGTTCTTCGGCAGAAGTCGGTTCAAATTCAATCCAGCCATAACCCGGGAAGTAGACCTCTACCCAGGTGTGCGCGTCGCGCTCGCGGACGACATACCCGCCGCGGTCGGCCTCATATTCCCCCTGCGAGAAGCCAGCCGCCAGCCGCGCCGGAATGCCTAAATGACGCAGCATGACAATCATGGCGGTGGCATAATAGGTGCAATAGCCTTCGCGCACATCAAACAGCACCCATTCAACCGGATCCACATCCGGCGGCGGGGCGGAAATGGATTCGCTGTAGGCGATGTTGCGGCGCAGCCAGCGCTCAATGGCTTTCGCCCGGTCATAGGGGTTGTGGGCATCAGCATCACGGACAATCTGCTCCGCCAGATTCGAAACCCGAGCATTGGGCTGACCAATGTACAGATTGGGACCGCTGACCCATTGGGGATAGTCTGTGCCGGCTGAACGCAAATCACTGGCCGTGGCCGCGCTTATCAGGCTGCGCACCCTGTAGGTTTCGCCGCGCGTCATCACCTTCAAAGGGCGCACGACCGAAACATTCATCGAGTCGCTGTTGGGTTTGTCGGTATAGATAAGGTCGATTCGCCCGGCTCGGTCGATAGAAGCGGGCTGTGGGGCCGCATAATAGACGCGCGAATTGGCTGTGCCAACTGTAAAGACCTGATGGACGGTTTCGCGTTTTTGTCCGATGACTTCGGCATTCATAGTTAATTCCAGTGGCGGGGAGTGGTCGGTGATGCGCAGGTCGGCCGAGGGCGACCACTGACCGCTTGCATAGCGCTCGAAGACGCGGGAACGCCAGTAATAGCGGTGACTGGCATGGGGCGCATCGACCAGCAGCACCACCTCGTCCCCCAAGCGAACCGCGCCTCCCAGGCTCAGCAGGTCGCCGCCATAATAATCGGTGGTGGCCGGCCCTTCGCCCTCGATAGGCGTAAAGAGACGATTCCAGACTTCTGACATTTGCTGCACTGGGTCGGAAGCCAGAAAATCCTGAAAGGCATCCAGTCGGCCTTGAAGGTCGTCGCTGGGGATGCCCCAGGCAAAAGCCAGCCCCGCCAAAGACAGGGCGACGCCGATGGCGGCAAACTGTCGGCGGACGACCCTTGGCACCCGAACGCCTCTGACAAACCACTCCCACTGCCGCGCATCCAGATTGGAACGCACCAGCAGCGTCAGCGACATCATCAGGAAGAGCACCAGATACATATCCAGGGGTTCGCCGCCGCTGTAGACAATCATATTGACCAGCAAAATCAAACCAGGCGGCAAAATGACGCGCCAGACCCGATCCAGCCGAAAGACGTGCCAGCCAGCGTTGTATGCCAGAAACCAGAATAAGCCAGCCACCAGCATAGTAAATACGAGGCTGTCGGTGTTGATGCCGCCAGTGAGTGCATCCACTGTCCAGTCCTGGGCGCGTTTCAGGACTTCAGCCAGCGCTTCGATGAAGATGGCTTCCTGATTGATGGCCGCCACGAAAATGACGGTCCCGATGCCATACAGGGAACTCACAGTCAGCGCCAGCAGTTCATTATACTGGCTGTGCGCCAGCACAAATCCGAAAACGACGCCAGCCAGCAGGACAGGGACAATCGTCCGCAGTTCGACTGCCCAGCCAGCGCCCTCAAGGGCAAGCGCCGGCATCAGCAGCAGCCCGGCGATGACAGTCAGCGCGGTCAGATTGCCAAGCGAGATGAGATTAAGCCATCGATTGCCGAGACGGTCTTGGGTTGGATTGGGGGTCATACGCCTGGACATTCCATCTTTCAGCCTGCCTAGCTTATGTTATTTTGCAAAGGCTGTAAAGCACTGTTTGTCGGGCGCTTGCCTGACGATTTATGCGCTATAATAAAATTATCCGGGTTGGCCGAGGGAATCGCGGCCGGCCTTGAGCCTGTCGAGGAAAGTCCGCACTCCAAAGGGCGACGATGCCGGCTAACGGCCGGGCAGGGCAACCTGACGGCAAGTGCAACAGAGAGCAGATTGCATCCTTGGCGGATGTGAGGGTGAAAGGGTGTGGTAAGAGCGCACCAGCATCGGCAGCGATGTCGGTGGCTGGGCAAACCCCATCGGGAGCAAGGTGAAGCAGGTGCATTGGAGCGGCCCGCTCCCCTAAAAGCACCGGGTACACCGCATGAGGTCTGCGGCAACGCGGATCCCAGATAGATGATTCCCGCGTCATGGACGGACAGAATGCGGCTTATGCGGCTGACCCGGATGTAAAGGCCCTTCGCTTCGGTGAGGGGCCTTTGCCTGCCAGCCTGCTTTCACTGTATCCCAGACCGCCGCGGTCGCATATAAGCGCAGGGCGGCTGATAAAAAACCCCTGACATTCGCATGGCAGGGGAGAGTTCTCTTTGTCAAAGGAAATAACAGCTGTCCCATTCAGAGACGGATGCGGACAACGTTGTTTGCCTGTTTTCCCTTCTGACCCTCGATAATAGTGAATTCAACCATCTCGCCTTGCTCAAGGCTGCGGTATCCTCCCCCGGCGATTGCGGAATAATGTACGAAAATGTCGGGACCATCTTCTTGCGCGATGAATCCATAGCCCTTTTCAGCGTTGAACCATTTCACCGTGCCGGTAACACGTTCTTCCATTGTTAAACATTGCTCCTGAAATTATTAGACAGACCCGCTTTCCAGCAGGCTTCCCCTGTCATCTCCGAGAGGGCTGCCCCTGTCAAGCGCGAGCGGCCTATTGCAAGCACCAATAACACCGCTCACTTGTGACTATACACCTCACTTCGGAATTTGGCAATAAAATCAAGGGATTTGGTCACGATTTAGCTTTCCGATGAACAGGCGTCCGTCGGCGATGCTTTGATTATCTATCACTGTCAGGCGACTGTTGTCAGCATAGTGATAGATTCCCAGCCAAATATCATACTCCTCGTCCATTAAATCGGATGGGATGTGTAAGGTAACGGTATCGCGCAATCTGTCCCCTGCACGCCAAGCGCCGGTTGGATATCGCCCGGCGCCCAGGGGAATATCGGATTGCGCTATCGGTAGCGGTGAATCGGTTGGGGTAACGTGCACGAACAGCGAATAATCTCGGTCGGGGCGTTCAAGCACAATCCAGTCGAATGAGAGTTGGATGTTCTCGCCCGGTGACACATTCCAGGTCCCTTTGAAATCGAGTGGGAGATCGGCAGCATAAATATCGACGCCCGCCAATTCCAGATAATCGCCAAATCGAATTTCTCCTTCAGTCAATGTGAGTGAATCATTGGGCGTCTGGGCGGGCACCCGTAAATTTGCGGCTATGACGGCATCCTGGGTTTCATTTGTTGCTTGCCCCTGGGCATACAAAGGTTCGTCGTGCAACATTCGAAATAGTCCCAAATAAAGCGCATAACGTCCCACAGGCAAATTGTCCGACAAACGCAGCCAGTGGTGAGTTGCCGTGATTTGACCTGTTTTCCATATTCGAGACCGATACATACCATTATAGGGAAAATCGTGGGTAGCAGCGAACACCTGGCCATGGTCATCAATCACTTGCACAAATACTTCATAATCTTCGCGGGTTTGCTGTAGAGCCTGCCAATACAAAGTTATGAAAATAGTGTCTCCAGCAGTAAGCTCACTTTCGGAAATGGTATATCCATGCAGACGTACTTCTGCGGACACTGCATCAGGCCGCAATCCAAAATCAGCCTCCAGGGGTACATCAATAACATCCCGTGTCGCAAACAAACCGGCCGGTGTTTCAATAGTGAAAAAATTTGCTATGGGCGTATCGCTGCGGTCAATGTATGTAAAGGGCTTGGTATGACGGATGGTGGACATCAGCATCTCGGTTTGTTCCTGTGTGAATGGCGGGAGCAAGACAGCTTGACCTTGATGCAAGAATACCCAAGCTCTTTGATACCACTGCGCTTCGCGCCCATTGTGTCGGATGCGGTATGGATCATTGGCGGTCATAACAACGATTTCATCAGGTGGAGCGGCAATATCGAGTGTTCCCGCTGGTGCTATCGGACTTGTCCGTTGACGGTAGGCATTTGCTGTTCCATAGGCGATATTGGACCGCGAGTATTCTTCATAGGGCAGGAGAAAGCTCTGGTGAGAGTTGGAGCGGATATAGTCGCTTAAATCCTTGTCGATTTGTCCATCTTTCCAGCCTGATGCTGGGTTGGCATAACCAGAAGGAATGAATTCGTTTAACCATATATTCATTGACGCGGCTGTGGGTACGATCATGAAGGCTGCCAGACCTGCAAAAAGGGCCGGCTTCATCAAACGGGTCTCGAGCCAAGTTGACAGGTCCGCGACACCGACGCCTGCCAAGATGAAAACAAAAGGGAGAACTCCAATCTGGCGCAAGGCATGAAGCTCGACAACCGCACCGCTGATCAGATCGGCTGAAAACATGACGGGCAAAGCGAGCAGTGGCCACCAATAGGCCATGCGTTTCGGATTCCGAAAAGCCATTATGAGCGATACTGCAAAACCAATGGCGAATAATGGAGTCAGCATGGGGCTGTTCATAATATGGAAAGCCCCTTCCCAGCGCCATCCAACAGCCAAAACCTCCAGCCCGATTTTTTGTATAATGATGTTGACAAGCTCGCCCAGACTATCTGTGTACTGCCAAGCCAAGCCGCCAGTGGTGGCACTTCCAGCATCAGCGCGTGCGCCAAATGTTTCTGGTATGGTAACAAATGTGATAATGTTCGGCAGTGTGAATACAAATGACGCAACTGCCATCAGCCCCCAACCCTTAAGGGACTTCTTCCAGTAGACGCGATTGAATATGAAACTGTGAATGAACCATACTGCCAGTACGAGAGGGATTAACCTGGCTGGAATGTAGGTGTATTGCGCCAGCGCCAGGGATATGCCTGCCAGCATCCAAGCCCACCAACTCCCAGTGCGCCAAGCCCATACGGTTAACCATACGACCAGAGCCAACAAGGTCGGTAACAATACCGCTTGTAATCCCAAACGGCTGATGTAAATCGTGTGCATCGACAGCGCAGCAGCCAAGGATGCCAAAAGTGAGGCGCGCTCGCGCATGATCGGCTTGCCTGACTCACCAACAAGCCACCACGTTGCCGGAAATAAGAACAGCACCAGCAAAATTCCGAAAATTACGGTAGCTAAGCGAGATGTCAGAAATGACGGGCCAAGGATGCTCTGCAACAGCGCGACCGCATAGACAATGAGCGGCTCCGGCGCATATAGTTCAAATACATAATAGGGGAATACGCCATGATCGACCCAATCCAAGGCATTGATTCCGATCCATGCCAAGTCGCCATCACCACCTAAAGGCGCTGTGTCTAGTTGGATCAAACGCAGCCCGGTGGAAACGACCATGATGAGCAAAAGCCATAAAACCGTCCCGCGCCGCACCCGTGGCATCCGCACTCCTTTATATGATTAAGGCGAGGATTCGTGGAGAAAATATCATTGCCAGAACACTTAATCGAAGAAACGATACTTGAGCAAAGTCCAGGCGGCGATGGGGGCGTCCGTCCATCTGATTTTCTTGCCCTCATCATATTCCCGTCCGTAATATGAAATCGGAACTTCGACAATGCGAATCCCTTTTTTCAAGACTTTGGCCGTAAATTCCGGCTCGAATTCAAAGCCGCGGGCTTGGATGCGCATATCTTGGATGACTTCGCGCCGAAAGCATTTGTAGCAGGTCTCCATATCGCTCAAGATGGCGTTGTAAAGGATGTTGGTAATCAGAGTCAGCCCTTTGTTGGCGACCATATTCCAGAAGTTCATAGCTTTTCGCGGCCCGCCCAGAAAGCGCGAGCCATACACAACCACCGCCACGCCTTCCTGAATCGGCTTGAGCAGCTGTGGATATTCGCGCGGGTCATATTCAAAGTCAGCGTCTTGGATGACAATGACGTCACAATGGCTGTGCTTGAAGCCGGTGACCAGCGCCGCGCCCTTGCCTTGATTATGCTCATGGTAGACAATGGTGACCCGGCTATGGTTTTCAGCCTCAATCGCCTTGAGCGCCGCGGAACTGCCGTCGGTCGAGCCGTCATCGACAATAACAACCTGGTCAACAATATCCACAGCCAACACCCGTTGCACGACATCCGCGACTGTATGGACTTCGTTATAGCAGGGGATAACCACACTGAAGGAGGGTTTGGGGGCATTGGGGTCGGGCGCTTTGGATGGTGGATGCTTCATGTTGTACCCCACACGGGTTGGAATGCAGGCGCATTATATCACAGCGCCTTGGGCTGACCAGCCTTTCTTACCGAATCTCGGCGGGAATCTGTCGCAGCATGGTGCCGCTGTCCCGCAAATAAGCGATATGCGGTCAATTCGTTATCTCGACCACGGGCTTGCCGACCACATCCCACCTGGGTGTGATGCCCAGGCCGGGCGCGTTTGAGGCTGCCAGCCGTCCCTGCATGCGCTGCGGCGCCCCCGCGGCCGTGCTGACAGTCACATAGCTGTTGAAATCGGTAGCGGTGAAGAGAAACTCCGGCGGTGTGCTGTGCGCCAAATGGGCGATGGCCGCAGTCGTGATGTCGCCGCCCCAACTGTCTTCCAGGGTCATCGCCATACCCAGCGAAACGCACAAATCACGCGCCAGCCGCGCTTTGGTCAGGCCGCCGAATTTGCTGATTTTGATGTTGACCACATCCATAGCTCGGTCAGCGTGACCGCGCAGCAGAATATCAACATCATTGACGACCTCATCCAGCACAAAGGGATGGCTGCTTCGGCGGCGAATCGACAGGCATTCTTCATAGCTCAAACAGGGCTGCTCGATATAGACATCGACATCATCGACCGCCCGCACCACCCGCGCCGCTTCGTGCATCAGCCAGCCCGTATTCGCATCGGCAATCAGCTTGTCATCCGCTTCCAAGAGCTCGGCTGCCAGACGAATCCGCTCGATATCGGTCTGCGGGTCGCCGCCGACCTTTAGCTGAAACCGCCGATAGCCCTCGCTGCGATAGCCGGCGACTTTTTCCGCCATTTCGTCGGGCGTACCCTGCGAGATGGCGCGGTACAGCACAAAATCGTCTCCATAGCGCCCGCCCAGCAAGATGCACACCGGCTGCCCCGTCACCTGGCCCAGAATATCCCAGCAGGCCATGTCAATCCCCGATTTGACATAGGGATGACCCTTCAGCGCCGCATCCATCCGCCGATTGAGGGCGGCTAATTGGGTCGGGTCACAGCCCAAAAGATGCGGCGCGAGTTCCTTGATTCCCGCCCGCACGCCGTCGGCATAAGCTGGCAGATAAAAGGGCCCCAAGGGGCAGACCTCGCCATGACCGACCAGGCCGCTATCCGTCTCGACCTGCACAATCGTACTATCGAACACCGAAACCGACTTGCCGCCCGACCATTTGTAGCTGCCCTCATGCAGCGGCAAATCCACCTGATAAGCGGCGATGCGCACGATTTTCATCATCCATAACCTCTTTTTTGAATAACTGGACGCTGGAGCAAATCAATAGTTGTGGCTGAGCCGCTCTGCCTGTTGCAGCAGGTTGGCATCAACCAGAATCACATAATCGTCATGGTCTTCGATGTTTGTGCGTGCATCCCACTCCGATAATCCGAGACGTTCTATCGCGGCGAGTTCAGACTCGAAGCCCTGCAATCGTTTATAATTTTCGATGAGCAGCTCGGCTTGTATCAGTGCCAGCAGATGGCGCGTGGGTTCTTCGGCTTGTTGGAAGGGCAGCGAGAAACGCAGCGAGCGACTTGGGGTGATGGCTTGGATCGCATCGTTATCCCAAAAATCATGACGATATGCTTTGACAAGCTCTAGCAGAACATCATCTTTGCGGCGCAGCCAGCCCTCGATACGCAGCCAGCCCTTGAAGTCCTCATCACTGATGGTTTTATGAAAGTACATGGCGCGCCGCTCGCCAAGCAATTTGTGGATAAATTCGCTTATTTGTTTTCGATAATCTTCCAGGCGCTCGTTTAATCGCTTCCGCGCCAATTTGTGTTCGTCTGTTTCAAGGTAACAGCGTATCCGCATGGCGTCTACCTGCATCGCTAACAGGAGATAATCCTGTGCCATTTGACCTTGTTCCGCCCCCATCGAATCTTTGAGCAGACGATTAAAATCATGCAGAATATGACGCCTTGCGCTATCCAAATCTTGACTCAGGCGCTGGGCGGCTCGCTTGTAGCTATCGCCCTCGGCTTCCACGACATCGCGCATGCTTTCCAGCGCCGACAACAGATTGATCTGTCGGTCTCGGGTAAATTCTTCGATAATCCGATTATGAATCTCCTCAATTTGTTTCTCAAGGCGCGTGATGCGCTTGCTTAGGATATACAAGGTGCAGCCGGAAATGGCGATGTTCAGGAGCCCCATTGTTCCGATGAGCATCGCCTGCCTTTCAAGTGCCTGCATAATCAAACGATGGGAATGGGCAGAAATGGCGGTGTTTAAGATGCCTGTGGCCACCGAACCCAAGCCACCCGTCAGGATATTCGGATTGCTGGCGATTTTGCCACCCTCGCGCAGCCACGCGACAACCTGCTTGCTGCCAGTCTCGCGGATAACACCGCCGACGCGCTCCAGTGCGCCGGTGGCAAGACCCTTGGCGATGGCAGGTGGCACCTCAAACAAGACTTCTATCTCTGGCATAAAACTTTTCCAAACTATTCTATGACCCTGGGAGGACTCGAACCTCCAACCTAACGATTAAGAGTCGCTTGCTCTGCCAAATTGAGCTACAGGGCCCTGATGAAAATCCAATTCAGGATAAAGATTATAGCAATCAAGGCGAACCCACTTCAAGAGTAAAAATGACAGCCTGCCCCTGGCGCGGACCATCCGTACAGAATATGCAAAACCGCTCGCTTGGCACTGGAATCATGTTCCTGCCAGCACAAAAATATGCGATACTTGGGGGCAAATTCCCTTTGCAGCGCGTGTTTGACAAGTGATTGGAACAGGGCATCATGTCAAAAAAAATTCTTATCATCGGTGGCACTGGAAACATGGGTTATTACCTCTCAAAGAAGCTGGCTGAATCCGGCGCAGACCTGACCATCCTGAATCGGGGAATCACCAAAGAAGACCTGCCAGACAACATTCATCGCCTGCATGTTGACCGCACCGACAGCAAGCAGCTGCGCCGCGCCCTTTTGGCCAAATCCTTTGATATTGTGATTGATTTTGTCCTGTACCGCGGCGCCGAAGCGGAAACCATCATCGAATTGTTTGCTGGCGGCATCGACCACTATATTATGGTTAGCAGCGGGCAGGTGTATCTGGTTCGGGAAGATGCGCCGCGCCCTTTCCATGAAGAAGATTATGAGGGCCGCTTGATGCCCGCGCCAAAAGAAAACTCCTACGCTTATGAAGAATGGCGCTATGGCATCCAAAAGCGCGAGGCGGAAGATCGACTGCGACAGGAATGGACGCAATCGAAGTTTCCCCATACGATACTCCGTCTGCCCATGGTGAACAGCGTCCGCGATCCATTCAATCGGCTTTTCAATTACTTCCTTAGACTGCGGGACGGCGGAGAGATCCTGGTGCCAGAAACGCCAAATTTCGCCTTGAACCATGTCTATGCGCTGGATGTCGTGGACGCCATTCATCTCATCATCCAATCCGGCAAGGGCAAGGGGCAGGCATTCAATATCGCACAGGACGAGACCGTCAGCCTGGATGAGTTTCTGTCGATTCTGGCGGAGCTAATGAATACGCAGGCGCGCATCCTGCGCGTCAAACGCAGCCAGCTGGAGGCGAATGGCTTCCTGCCCGATTGCTCGCCCTTTAGCGAACGCTGGATGAGCGAACTCGATAACAGCCGCAGCAAGTCCGAGCTTGGCATAACTTATACGCCGCTGCGGGATTATCTGGCGCAGCTTGTCGAGTTTTACAATTCTCATACCATGCCCAAGCCGCTCACCTATCGCCGCCGGCGGGCAGAGCTGCAATTCGCCGCCGGTTGACGGCGCCGATAATCTGCGCTTAAATAGCGAGCCGCTGGACAAAGCCTTCGATTTTTGACCGAGCCTTAAAGACAGGTTTGCCATGGCCTAGGCACAAAATGTCAATCTCCAGCGCCTGCACCCGCCGAATGGACTGCTTGGCGGCGTCCCAATCCGGGGAGGCCACGCGGAAAGGCATCCGCAGCGACCCAAAGAGACATATCATCACATCACCGCCAATCAGCAAGTTCTGATTGGCCAAATAATAGCCAACCTGACCGTGGCTGTGACCCGGCAGGTGCACCACTTGCAAGGAATCCATAATGTGATTGAGCGCATCGCCATCGCCCAGGTCAACATCTACCCGCGCCAGGGCAGAGGGCGCAGACCGCGACAGGCCTCGATAGACGATTCGATGGAACCAGCCCAGTTCATCGGGGTTGGCGAAGGTGCGCTCGGCTTCGCCGCGTATCACTTGAGCATCAATCCGATGGGCGTAGGTCCTGGCATTCGACCTTCGCTGAAATTCAGCCAGGCCGCCGATATGATCCTGATGGGCATGCGTGATGAGAACATGCCGCACCTGCTCCAGCGTCCAGCCCTGCGCTGCCAGTTCGGTTTCAAGGCGGTCAACATCGGCCGCGCCCAGCATCATATCGACCACAGCAAGGACATCCCCGTTCACAATAAGATACTGGTTGACATAGCCGAATCGGCTTAATATCCCATATACATTGCCCGTGATTTTCTGCATGGAAGCCTATTTTGGTTTATACTTGATTCCAAAAGGTTTGTCATTGTTTTGGCGGCGATTGAATGTATCATAAAGATGATGATGCGGTGAACGAGGAGTATATATGCAAACTCTGATAAAGTCTATCATCTGGATGGTGAGCGGGCTGATGATTTTCAGTGGTTGTGACACGGTCACGACTTTGCTGCGGCCAGCCGCCGAACCAACAGCGGTTGAAATCCAGCCCACAGCAGCCCCCGCGGCCGCCAGTTTTATGTTTTACAATTCTTATGCCTCTTGGTGACCATCCTGTCGGCGGAATCTGCCCACCGTGAGTGGGCTGGAAGATGAGTTTAGCGGGCAGATAGAATTCGTGACGCTCGATTGGGATGACCCGTCGCTAAACGATGTGCGCCGGCAGCTGGGCATCACCGACAGGACGCAGTATGTTCTGGCAGCAACCGGCGGCGAGGTGGTCAAGCGCTGGTATGGCATCTTGAACGAAGCGCAGCTGAAAACTGAATTGGAAGCATTCCTGAAGGGGTAAAACAGCCCCGCGGCCTGCCAGACAGCTTGTGTCATCCAAATCATCGCCCTTGAAAGCCGCATCGGCTGCCATTTGGAGGGCAAAAGTGGTCATTCACAGGGGGTTGGGTCTGTTTATTCTGGCGGCTTTAATCAGCGCCTGCAACCTCGCGCTACCACAGGTTACGCCAACTGTGGCGCCTACCCAAACCCCAACGACAGCGCCGACCGACAGCGCCGAGTTGCCAACGCTGACGCCGGTTATTCAGCTATTGCCAACATCGACGGCATCGCCGACGGCGACCTGGACAGCACCGCCCAAGCCGACGGCGATTCTGCCGCCCAGTCCGACGCCCACCCCCACCGCGACGGTCACAACTGCCGTGCCCTTCATCAACCCGGCTACCTTGACCCCGCTGCCAACGCTGAACCCGACTGAACTGGCGGACTTGCTGCAGCCGCGCCAGCCTCTTCAGACGGCATCGCCAGCATCGACGGCTGTCCCGCCGGCGGCAACGCTTGTCACCACACCAACCTATATCACGGCAACTGGCGCCCGCAGCTTCACGCAGACACCCAGCCCTTCGACCCCGCGCCCGCAGCCGGGCGGAGCAACGCGCACCATAACGCCCTCGCCAACCCGATTTCAGCCAACCGTTGCCGTCAATCCGAATCTGCTGCTTGCGCCGATACCGCCGCCGGTCATCCAGCCATTAAACTTCAGTGCCATCAGCGCCAGCGTCTATCAATACGATGTTGGCGCGGGGCAGGTGTTCCATTATGATGACCTCCAGCTTGGCGGCGGCGTCGCCTTGTTTGCGCCTAACCCGGCCGCCGCCAACAGCTTCATCCGCACCGACCCCAACGGTTTGCTATTATATCGAGCCATCGGCTCTTCAGGCGAAAGCCCCATGACGCACGCCCCATTTTTTGTCGGCTTTACGGCTGCCAGCAGCGATGCGAACAAGAACCGAGTAGCCGAAATCGACTGGTCGGCGGATGGTCAGCGTTTCTCCTTCCGCATCGATACCCCGCCGAACCTGGACAATGGGGCTGCTGGCGTCTGGTTCTGGCAGCCCGAAAATCGGATATCGACCGACCCCACCTATCAAATCATTCGCGACTGCGCCGCCGCCGATGATAAGCCCTGCCAGTTCGTCACGCGCAGCAACGCCAACTTCTGGAAAACCCTGGCTGTCGAATGGTCGCCAGAAATCGGCAGCTATCATCTGCTGCTCACCGTCCACTTGCCAGAGGAAGGGCGCAACGCGCTTGCCATGACGCAGGCGGTTCGCGATGCGGCTTACGCCAATCAGGCGCCGCGGTTCGTCCGCTATGATTACGGTCATTGGGATGACCAGGGCCAAGCCATTATCGTCAGTGGTCGGCGGCCTGATGGCCGCGTGATGATCGGGCGGGTCAAGGGCGACCTGTCGGGCGAAGAACTTCTCTTTGATGCTTCCGCCGCCGGTTTGTGGCTGCAAAATGCCGTCCGCCGTCCCGATGGAACGATTGTCGCTCTGGGGCGTCCCGGCGGCCCATTCGATGATGCGCCGCTCGCGCTTTATGATGGCGAGGGCAGGGCGCTTTCGCCCCCCATTGGCGCGGCAGCCCCCGAAGCTGTCGGCTGGTATCCTGACCGCAGCGCGGTGGTGCTGAGGGTGCAGGGGCGTCAATACCGGGTTCAGGCAGACAGCGGCGCCATCGCTGATGTCACCGACTTGACGGGCAATCCCGACTTTGCCGACACTGACGTTGACCTTTCGCCTGTTCCGGATGCGGTGATTGCGGGCAGTGAATACTTCCCCGGGCAGCAGCTGCGCATTAGCGTCGGCAATCTCAACATTCGGCAAAGCCCCGTCACCGCCAGCCCAATTCTGGGAGACTTGGTGGCGGGCGATTATGTCGCTGTTATCGCGGGGCCTTATGAAGACGAACGCTATCGCTGGTGGAAGGTGCAGACAGCACATAACATCATCGGCTGGATTGCCGGCAGGATAGACGAGCGTCTGACAGTTCGCCCGGCATGACAGCCTTGTCAGGACAAAAGAATGAAAGACCTTCCACTGGTCAGCATCATCATACCCACCTTCAACCGCCGGCATTTCGTTGGCGCTGCCATCGATAGCTGCCTGGCGCAAAGCTATCCCAACTGCGAAATCATTGTCATTGACGACGGCAGCACTGACGACACTGAAAGTTTCCTGCGCCATCAGTACGGAAATCAGATTCGCTATATCCAGCAGGCCAACCAGGGCCCTGGCATAGCTCGCAACACGGGCGTTGCCGCCGCCAGCGGCGACTGCATCCAATTCTGCGATGCCGATGACCAGCTTGCCAGCCAAAAAGTGCAGACCTGCATGGATTATCTTCAGGCGCACCCCGAAGTTGCCGTTGTCCATACCCATTATCAGTTTGTCGCCAGCGATGGCCGCACACCCCTCGAGACGCCCCCCTTGCCACAATTCAGCGAGGACATATTCTGCGAACTGCTGCGGCTGACCGGCTGTCATATCCTGATTAGTTCAACCATGATGCGCACGGCGGCTTTCCGCGATGTGGGCGGCTTCCCCGATGATGCCGAGTTCCGCAGCGCCGAGGACTGGGATTTGTTCCTGCGTTTGGCGGCAAAGTACAAATTTCACGGCATTGACCAACCGCTTGTCTATAGGCGGATGCACGGGGATATGCTTTCCGATGACCGCCTGCATGGCGCTCTGGGACGGCTGAAGACCGTTCAGAATGCCCGCCATTATGGCTGGGAACGCTGCATGTCCCCTGCTGATTTCGACCGCAAGGAAGCGGCGCGGCATCATGTCTATGGGCTCTATTTATGGCAGCAGGGTCATCGAGCCCAAGCCAGATATTCCTTTCAGCGTGCGGCGGAACTCTATCCTCCCGAAGCGCTGCCGCGGCGCCTGTATGCCTTTTATACCCGATTTCTGCCGCCGTCTTCTATCGATTGGACACTGGGCATTGTCCGCAGGGTGAAGAAGCTCGCGCCGCACGGCAAAAAATAGCGATGCACCCATTTGCCCAAAATAGCGTATAATCAAAGAGACCAGCTTGTGATGCCAGGATGACAAACGATGCCAGCGAAAACAGATACCCTGCGTGACGACATTAGCCAACTGATGAAAAGCGGCGCTTTCAGCCAGATTGTTGACCGCTGCCATGTGGAGTTGACGATGGCGCGCCGCGAAAATCATCACGGCCTGGAAATCATTGCCTTGCTCGGGCTGGCGGAGGCGCAGTGTTCTCTGGGGCATTTCGATTTCGCCCGCGATTATGTCAATCAGACGATTGAACTTGCCGAACAAATCCATTCCATCAGCCTGATGGTCGATGCCTTGCAAGTGCGGGCGCGGGTGTCCCGCGAGGGCTACTTCCAGACCAGCGAGGCTTTTGAGGATTATAATCTTGCCGTAACTTATGCCTTTGAGGCCGGCGACATGCGCCGCTATGGTCAAGCTCTGCTGGGCTTGGGCGAGATTGCCTCGCAGCCAGGGGATTCCAGCAAACATGCCTGGAAGGTCATTGATATTGCCCGTGAACTCAATGATATTCAGTTGGAGGCGCGCGCCATTCTGCTGCTGTCGAACGCCTTTATCCGCAAGGGCGATTACAGCAAGGCGAACGATGGCTTGTTGGTCGCCCTGCAAAAAGCCCAGTCAGCCAAAGACCGCCTGCTCGAAAGCGTTATTATCGGGCAGCAGGGCATTGTCCTGGCGCAGCGCGGCGACAGCTTTCAAAAAGGCATCGAACAGCAGCTAAGCGCTTTGGAAGTCGCCAGAGGCATGGAAGCGGTCTTCCATGAGTTTATGCGCCTGTACACGCTGGCGATGACCATGCTGGCTGTCCCCGATTTGGGCGAAGCGCGCAACTATTTTGACCAAATGCTGGCGCTTTCGCAGGATGTTGACCACCAGCCCTATAAGATGTACACCCTGGGCATGCTGGGGCAGTGGCAGGAAATGAATCGCAAGCCAGACATCGCCATTTCGTATTATCGTCAGGCGGCCGAGACGGCCCGCGAGGTGCAGAACCCGGCTTATCAGGCGCGTTACTGGTATGCCCTGGGCAACGTGCATCAATCCCAATGGGATTTTGAAAGCGCCCGCCAGCACTATAATGAGGCGCGGGCCATCTACAAATCACTGGATGACGGGCGCAATGCCACCCGCGTGAGCGCATCCATTGTCTATACGTACTTGCTGGCCTTCGCCAGCCGCATCCTCAAGCTGATGGGTCTTCAGCCCAACAGCACGGAGTAAAGCATCATTATGCCTACAGGGCAAGCTCGCCCTTGCGCCACAAGGATGTCAGACGGATGGAAGGATAAAAAACCAGCGGCGGCAGATTGTCGCGCTTGAACCAGCCGACTGCGGCGGCATCATCGCCGGCAAGCGGCTTGCCAGCCATAATGGAAGCGCGATAAGCAATCACGATGTCCGCCAGCCCTTGGTCGCGTTTGGGATAAACAGCCAGTAATTTGTCGATGCGGATATGCAGATGAGTCTCCTCCAGCGTCTCACGAATGGCGGCATCTTCTGGCGCCTCGTCATAATCCACAAAGCCGGCGGGCAATGCCCATCTGCCTTTGCCCGGCTCCATCCCCCGCTGAATGAGCAGAACGCGCTGATTCTCTTCGATGAATACTACCACAGCCACTTTGGGGTCGAAGTAAATCGGCTGTTCGCAATCGGTGCAATAGGGACGATTTCGTCCGGTGTGAAGTTTTGTGATTAACGCGCATCCACATAGCGGACAATAATTGGCGATGCGTGTCATCTTAGCTCCGATTTCGACCAAGCGGTTTCGCTGTCATCCGATGGTTTGCCATTGACAATCTCCCCCCACAGGCGTAGACTGTTTCCCGCAAGCCGGAGTGGCGGAATTGGCAGACGCGCACGACTCAAACTCGTGTACCTTCGGGTGTGTGGGTTCGACTCCCACCTCCGGCAACTTTTATCAGGCAGCAGCTAAGCCTGCAAGCTCCACTTCGTCTCCGATTCGCCAGCCTGTTTGTTCTCAAAGCGAGCCAGCGTGAACAGCCAATCCGAAAGCCGATTGATATAGGCGATGATATGGTCATTGATGTCGGCTTCCTGCCGCAATGCGGTGACCGAACGTTCGGCGCGGCGGCAAACCGTCCGCGCGGCATGAAGCTGTGCCGCCGCTAGGGTCCCGCCCGGCAGGATGAAATTTTTGAGGGGGTCTAGCTCGGCCGTCATCTGGTCAATCGTATCCTCCAGCCATTTGATTTGACTGGGCTGCACGCGCACAATCCACTTCGCCTTGGTTTCCAGCGGCGTTGCCAGGTCAGCGCCAAGATGAAAAAGCTGCTGCTGGACTTCTGCCAGCCAAATATCGCTTTGCTGGCTCGGCTTGGCGGCTCTGACAACTCCCAAAAGGGCATTCAGTTCGTCAATCGCGCCATAAGATTCGACCCGCAGATGATGTTTTGGAACGCGCCCGCCGCCAAATAAGGATGTATCGCCCTGGTCGCCAGTCTTGGTATAGATTTTCACACTATTTCGCCTTCTGTTGGAGATGGTCGCTGTCGGCTTTCGCTGAGCTTGACCACAGCAGCCGCCGCCAGGATGAGCAGAGGAACTTCAATCGGGAACAGATAACGCGGCAATGCCAGCAGGAAAAAGTGAATCAAGACCGTATAGCCCACAAATCCAATCAATGGCAGCGTCAAGCGCCAGGATGGTCTCGACAGCCACATCCCCGCCAGCCCCAAAATGATCGCAGCATAATGGAATATCCAGATGAGCAGTTTGACCGCGAAACCCTCAATTTGCGTTAATCGAAAAAAACCATCCACAGTTCGGTCATGGCGCAGCCAATCCCCTGTCGCATCCCGAATGCTGATATTGCCCAGTGGCGTTGTGCCGTATGGCTGAAGGATGGAAGCGGTTAATTCCTCGAACCGCAGCCGGAAAAATCCGCCAAGGTCCCCAAGAATGCTTTCCCCGATTTTCTGAATATAGGTCTCGGTCGTGTGATGGTAGGATTTGCAATCCGCTTCACATCCCTCGGGGCGCACAGCCTCTACATTTTCCGATAGAAGCGCATCATTGACAGCCGGCGAGCCATCATTACTGACCGCTCCTCGCCACAAGACGGGCATAACCTGGTCACTAACGATAATAAAACGTCCCCACATCCCCAGACTGTAGACCGTCCAGGTTGACACCACAGCGACATAAACCAGTAGCAGCCGCCGGCTTCTCCCCAGCCATATCCCCCTTCTGCCGCGGTATCCGACCATGACCATGTGAACCGCTATGACAAGCGGGAAAAGCACGAAAACGGCGCGGGTCAAGGTTGCCAGGCCGAACGCCAGGCCGCTCAATGCAATCGCCAGGCCTGGTGACAGCCGATGAAGCGATGGGGCTTCATCCGCATGAACAGCATATTCGACATAAAGCCACAAACCCAGGGTAAGGAAAAAGATATAAAAAGTTTCGGTGGCGATATTGGCCGGCTCGATAATCAAGGCGGGATGAAAGGCGGCGAAGGCTGCGGCGACCAGGGCGGCGCGGACGCCGCCGGTGATGACCCTCCCCAGTCGGTATGCCAGCCAGACGGTTGCCATCCCAATGACGCACTGGCCAAGGCGCATCATCAGGATGGTTTCGTGTTCTGGCAGGAATCGCTGAAAGATGCCGGCATACAGGATATAAAAGGGCGGGGTCGGCATGGCGGACAGGTAGAAGGCTTTATTGCGAATCCAGCCATGCTCTTGTCCGCTAAAAAAGCCCCAGCCATGAGCAAGATAAAAGGCGCTGTCGCCGCCGCCGCCATAAAACAAATACACAGTTGGCTGCGCCATCGCGTAACCAATGCGCAAAATCAGCCCTGAAATGAGTATGAACCACAGCCAACGTGTATGTGAATTCTCGGCTTGCATCAAAGCATATTCTGGTTAAACAGGAAATCTTTGGCACATAATAATCTTGGGCATGAGAAAAGACAAGCCTGCATCGGCACTTTGTCATGGCGCGCGGTGCGGCTATAATGAGGCCGGACGGCTCAACTGGCGGCTTGGGTCTTATGAAAGAAACGCAGGCATCTATCGAACGGGTCAAACGGGTCAACAAAAATTATCAAAGGCTGGAACTGGCTGTGGATGCGTCCCTTGCCGGTATGCTGGCCGGGCAGGCCTTGCTGGTACGGCGGATAGAAAAAGACTCCGACATTCAAAACTGGCATCCCTATCTGCGGGAGATGTGGTTTCCGGTCGATATTCCGGCCAGGGATGTCCTTGTCGTTGAACGCGCCGCCAAAGTGCGCTATCTCCCCGGTCAGTTATTGAGCCTGCTAGGCCCGATTGGTCAGCCCTTTCGCTTCCGCCGCACCTTGCGGAATATCCTGCTGCTGGTTTATGACACCCCGCCAACTCCCTTGCTGCTGATGCTGCCGTCTTTGTTAGCCAGTCAGGTCAGCGTGACGATGATTTTGATGGGAAGGGCGGTGGATTATGATGCCCGACATCTCCCCGAAGACATCGAGGTGATTTGTGCCGAGGATGATTTGACTTGGCCGGATATGGTGATGACCTTGGGCTGGGCCGACCAGATTTTTGTGCTGGTGAGGCCGGGCAGCGAAGGTGCCTACTTCGCGCAGGCGATGCAGCTGCTCCGCGCACGGCGCAGCGACATCCCGCCCAACACTGTTTTTGGCGTCTTCCAAAACCTGCTGCCTTGCGGAGTTGGCGCTTGCCATGCCTGCATGCTCCGAACCCGTCAGGGGCCCAGACTGCAATGTATGGACGGGCCGGCTTTTGATTTGACGGCGGTTCGTTTGGATTAGGGGCAGGGGATGGCAGTCGAAATCACGCGACCCGGCAAATACAGCCTGATTCTATCCACGCCCGTGATGCCGGCGGCAGGCACAGCCGGTTTTGGCGATAGTTACCGGCGCTTGATGAACTACGACAATCTGGGCGCGCTGGTGACCAACCCCGTCACCATCGAGCGCTGGAATCCAGCCAGAGGCACGCGGATTGTGCCGCTTGATGCCGGCCTGCTGGTGCATACCGGCTTGCCAAATCCTGGGCTTGGCGCTGTGGTCAGGCAATATCGCCAATTATGGGCGAGCCTGCCTCTGCCGATTATCTTGCATTTGGTCGGCACAGGGGTGCCGCAGGTTGAACGCGCGGGCAGGCAGCTTGATGACATCGAGCAGGTGGCCGCCGTCGAATTGGGCTTGGACGATGACATTGCCGAAGACGCTGCCTTTGACCTGGTGGCGGCGGCTGCCAAAATGGAGAAGCCGCTCATGGTTCGCCTGCCATTTTACGAATGCCGTCAGTTGGCTGTGCCAGTGGTCGAGGCTGGCGCGGATGCCCTGGTGGTGTCCGCGCCGCCGCGTGGCACTGCCAGAGACGAGCGCACCGGCCGCCTGCTGAGCGGCCGAATCTATGGTCCCTTGGTTAAACCGATGATTTTGCGGCTGGTGGGACGTCTGCGGCGTCACATCCCGGCCGACATCCCCATCATCGGCTCGGGCGGCATCCACTCGCCGCAAGATGCCCGTGACTTCATTGAGGCTGGGGCGGTTGCGGTTCAGGTTGATACGGCCACCTGGGTGCAGCCCAAATTGCTGGAACGGATTGCACGTGACCTGGGTGGCTGGATTGAGACCCGTCATAAAGATGCGCTCACGGACGACAGCGAGGCAATCCAGCGCCGAGAGGGGTTGCAAAAATGAGGCAGCCCAACCAGCCTGTGGTAAAATAGCCCGACAAGCGATGCTGATGAGGAGCGAACCCGCCCATGCCACAGTATGATTATCGCTGCAAACGTTGTCAAAAGCGCTTTGCCTTGTGGTACAAAACTTATGCTGTTTATGACGCCGCCACTCCGAAATGTCCAAACTGCGGCAGCCCGGAGTTGTCGCGGCTCATCACGCGGGTGGCGATTGCGAAACCCAATCGGGACTATTCCAGGATGTCGTCGGGCGAGATGCTGTCTGTCTTGGAAGCTGGGGACGAAAGTCAAGTCGGTGAGATGTTTCGGCAGGTCGGCGCGGCTGCGCCTGCTCATCCAGTGCCACAGGAAGATAAGGCCCCGCCAGCCAAAATCGACAAAAAACCGCGGCTATAGATACCAGTCGCGCAGGGCATCGCGCACTTCGTCAATGATGGCTTCCCAAGGATAGTCGGCGGCGCGCATCATCGTCAGGCTATCCTCTCTAATCGTCAGTTCTTGGATGCCATCAACAGCCCCGAATAACATCTGCGCGATGGGCGAGCCGATTTCGCCTTCCTGCGGGGTGGCGTAATGTTCTTCGTCTTCAGAGGTCAAAATCTGATTGATGAACAAATCGACAACCTCTGAGTTGTCGGTGAATTCAACTTCCACCGTCACATATTCGGACATAGGCTCATCCTCGATGCTGCGCCTGCGGCTGCTGCTGCGTGATGCAGTGGATATTGCCGCCGCCCAAAAGTATCTCGCGGGCATAGAGGCCGATAACTTCGTGATTTGGAAAGAGCGCCGCCAGTTTTTGCAGCGCATCGGCATCGTGTCGGTCATTGAATTGTGGCGCGATAATGCCGCCGTTGGCAATATAAAAGTTAATGTACGACCCCGCCAGACGTTCGCCTTCCGGGCGCAGAAAAGCGCTATCCACCACATCCAGCCCCCCCGCTTCTTCAGCCGTCATCGTCATCGGCGTCGGCTGGTGGATTTTATGGACCTCCAGCCTGCGCCCGCGCGCATCTGTCGCCGTCTTGAGGACGTGCCAGGCTTCGGCAGAACGCTCGTATTGCGGGTCAGACAGGTCATCCGTCCAGGTCAAAGCGACGACCCCAGGGCGAACAAAACAGCATAAATTATCGACGTGCCCATCGGTCTCATCTTCATAGACGCCGCGCGGCAGCCAGATGATTTTCTCGATGCCCAGATAATTTCGCAGCGCCTGTTCGATATCGCTGCGGGATAGAGTCGGGTTGCGGTTCGGATGCAGCAGGCATTGTTCGGTCGTAAGCAGGGTGCCTTGTCCATCGACATGAATCGCCCCGCCTTCCATCACCAGGGGTGCTTTATAGCGGTCGAGCGCCTCGATTTCGAGCATTTTTAAGGGGACAAGCTCATCTTGATCCCAGGGAAAATACATCATTTTGTCCAGGCCGCCCCAGGCATTAAAACTCCAGTCCACACCGCGCAGGCCGCCCCTGTCATTGACAACGAAGGTCGCGCCGCAATCGCGCATCCAGGCGTCATTATTGGAAAGCTCGACAACGCGAACCTGCGGCGGCAGCAGCGCCCGCGCATTTTCGTATTGGTCGGGATTGACCCCCATCGTGACCGCTTCAAAACGTGATATGGCTGTGGCGACTTCGACAAAGGCCTGCTGTGCCGGCTTGCCGCCATAGCGCCAGGTATCGGGCCGCTGGGGCCAAAGCATCCAGCAGCCTGCATGCCATTCCCACTCGGCAGGCATCCGAAAGCCATCTGCACGCGGCGTTGAACGAACGAACCTTGGCATGGCGCAACTCCATTTCGTCAGTCGTTTGAGAACGCGCTCCCTGCTGTTCAATGGGGAACATGGATATTATGCTGGCTGCGCTGGCTTAGCGACAGGCTGAAACTGATTTGACATTCGCTGTCGGCAGTTTATAATAAAAGTGTCGAGAGCGTCGGATTGTGTTTGAGGCTCTGGGCGCTGGCACCATCGATATTTACTAAATCCAAACTAATTTTTATAGGAGCAGTCAAGATGAAGTTACAAAGGTCGCGTTCGCTGGTTAGTGTACTTCTATTTTTAGCCTGTGTGGCGCTGGTTTTGCTGGCGCAAGCGCAGGGCGGGAATGATCCTAACAAATGTCACACGGACTGGGATTTCTGCAACTCGGGGACTGAAGCCGAGAACGAGTATTACTGGCGGCTGGGCTGGTGCGCCGCGGCGATTGAACGCGGCGCGGTATCGGCGTCGCCGAGCGCGTGCATGGGGCAGGAAGAAGGGACGGTGTCTTTCCCGCCCTCATCAAGGAGACGGGCTGCTGCGAGCGGAACAACCCTCTTGGACGAGGACGTCCCGATTGACCCGGATGGCAACGCCTGCGATGACTGGGGGGATTTCTGCCATACGGGCACTCCCGATGAGATCGAATACAAATGGCGGCTGGGCTGGTGTGTCTGGGCTGTTGGGACTGGCGCGGTGTTGGGCTCGGTAAGTGGGTGCATGGGTGAACCAGAAGGGACAGTGTCGCACCCGCCCTGGTCACCAGATCCTGAGGGGACACAGGCGCCTTCTCCACCGAAGCCTGATCCGACCTCTCCACCAGATTCTGAGGGGACACAGGAGCCGCCTCCACCTCCGCCGCCTTCTCCACCGCCGGATGGCAACGCCTGCCATGACTGGGGGGACTTATGCGACTCGGGTACTGAGGCCGAGAACGAATATCACTGGCGGCTGGGCTGGTGTGTGTGGGCTGTTAAGACGGGCGCGGTGTCGGTCTCGGTGAGTGCGTGCATGGGTGAACCAGAGGGGACGGTGTCTCACCCGCCCTGGTCACCGCATCC
>DAOUKA010000197.1:0-2039 GCA_034421915.1 Anaerolineae bacterium | reverse complement strand
GCTGTCGAGACAACCAGACTGTCAAGGCTAATCTGGTCAATCTTCCGATTCCAATCCAGGAGCGCCTGGTCGCCCTTGTCGCGCACGCTCTTGATAATGCGCCGAACGACTTCATCCGGCATCAGCCGCTCGCCAAAGAGTCCGATGGAGCGGTCGATGACCTCATCAGGCAGGGCATAATCGCGCAGGGAATGTCGCTTGAGGATGGTTTGACGGGCGGCTTCGATGTCGGTGAATATGCGCCAGCGGACTTCGGGGTTCATTCAAATTCCCTCTGTTCAAGTCTTCTACAAGGTGTCATTGTAGCAGTTTGGCTGTAATTCTCAACGGCCAAGGCAGGGACGCCAGGCACCCGTCCAAAGCAAACGTGCATTATCTTGTGTGTACGCAAGGCTGACCCCGTGCGCGGGATTCCTGTTTGTTCCCGCCGTCGTGGGGTCGAAGGATGTTCAGAACTGCCACTGGGGATAGACCGTTTCGGCGCCTTTGCTGGCTCGTGAGATGTATATGGTGGGTGTGTGTTGGGTTGCCAAGGTGTAACGGGCTCTGACATTTTCCACAAAAGCGGCAGCACTGTCGGATTTGACCAGCGCAACCGCACAGCCGCCAAAACCTCCCCCCGTCATCCGAGCGCCATAACAGGCTGCTTCGGCATTGGCGCACTCAACAATCCTGTCCAGTGCCTCGCTGGAGACTTCAAAGTCATCGCGCAGGCTAACATGGCTCTCCATCATCAACTGCCCCAAGACAGCGGCGTCGCCCGCGTTCATGGCATCATGCGCCCGCAGCGTGCGGTCATTTTCCGTGACGACATGACGGGCGCGTTTGCGAATCAGCGGCGCAAGTTCCTCTGCCCGTTGGTTGAAGGCGGCGACATCGATATCGCGCAAGGCTCGAATGCCGAGGTGTCGTGCCGCTGCCTCGCACTGTTCGCGCCGCTCGTTATATTTGGAGTCCACCAGGCCTCGGCGGGTGCCTGTATCCAGAATGACGACCACAGTCTGCGGCGGCAATGGGGCAGAATAAGTCTTCAGGCTGCGGCAGTCAATCAGCAGAGCGCGATTCTCGATGCCCGCAGCCGAAATCATCTGATCCATAATGCCAGTTTTGATGCCAAGCCAGTCGTTTTCGGCAGCCATGCCCACCTTGGCCATAGTCGCGGCATCCCACTCGAAATCGGAAACTGAATAGAAGGCGCGTGCCGTGACCAATTCCAAAGCGGCCGAGGAAGATAATCCCGAGGCCATCGGAACATCCCCGCTGACGACCCCCTCCCAGCCGCTTAGCGCGTAACCCCGTTCCTGCAAGGCCCAGGCGACTCCAATCAGATAATCAATCCAGTCCGTTTGTGTCGGGCGCTGCAGCTTGGCCAGCGAGAACTCCCGCCGGTCATCCAGGTCGAGCGAAATCGCAAACACCTTGCTGTCCGCACGTGGACGCAGGGCAATCCAGGTTGCACGGTCAATCGCCATCGGGAAAACGAAGCCATCGTTATAGTCGGTATGTTCGCCAATCAGATTAACACGTCCCGGCGAGCGGACGATATAAGCCGGATCTTCACCGAATGTCTCATAAAAACGCTGCTTTACAAAGCCTTGTAACGACATGATTTGTCCTGCTGCGGCCGATGGATGATTGTTTCTAATTGTAGCCTATCATGGCATTCTGCCAAAACATTGAAAAAATCGTTAATTGCGAATATAATGAAAAGTGGCAGTCGCAGGTCGTAATATACGGCGTTAGGTGAACCTATCGAAAAGTGCCTCGTGGGCTGGCTGAATTATGATGATAGGAGACGCTAAAATGATTCAATTTATGCTTAATGGACACAAGATGGAGTATGGCGGAGACCCTGATCTGCCTTTATTAACTTATCTGCGCGAGGAGCAGGGGATTATATCGCCAAAAGATGGCTGTGCACCCCAGGCAGCCTGTGGATGCTGTGTGGTTCAGGTCGATGACAAAGCTGTCATTTCTTGCGTGACCAAGATGGAGAAAATCGCTGGCAAATCCGTCCTGACCACCGAAGGCCTGGGCGA
>DAOUKA010000196.1:0-1622 GCA_034421915.1 Anaerolineae bacterium | reverse complement strand
CTCAATGAGGTTATCCCAAGCGCGGAGATGGTGCGCTACACAAAATCGGGTGGAGAAGCGAATGCCGTCGCAGCGCGTATTGCTCGTGGCGTCACCGGACGCGATCTGATTCTGTTCGCTGGTTATCATGGCTGGCACGATTGGTATCAATCCGCAAATTATCTTGTGGATCCTGAAAGCGGGGAGTTTCCCTTTGCCGGCATTGAGCCGATTGGTGTTCCCAAGGCGCTGGCCGGTACCGCGATTCCCTTTATCTGGGGGGACCTCGAATCGCTTGAAGCCCTGCTGCAAACACACAAGGGCAGCGTTGCTGCCATTATGATGGAGCCCTTGCGCTCGGAAACGCCGCCACCGGGTTACCTGGAGGGGGTAAAAACCTTGGCAAGGGCTTATGATGTGATCCTCATTTTTGATGAAATCTCCTGTGGATGGCGGCTGCGAATTGGGGGAGCTCAAGAATATACCGGCGTCACACCCGATATGACCATCCTGGCGAAAGCCATGTCAAACGGGTATCCGATGGGGGCGGTTGTTGGGGCGCGTGCTGTGATGGAACCCGCAAGCCGGATGTTCATTTCGAGTTCATATTGGAGTGACAATCTGGGTTTGGCAGCCAGCTTCACGACAATCCGAGAGCTTCAAAGACGTCATTCTGCGCGGAAATTCGAGGATATTGGCGAAGCGCTTCGCAGCGCTTTGAATGCTGCGCTAAGCGATGTTGGCCTGGCGGGCGCGTGTACAGGATTATTCTGGAATCCAACAATCACGCTGGATCTGCCAGATGAAAGCCTTCGGGGCAAGGTCAATACACTATTTATTCAGGAAATGGCGCGCCGTGGCATCCACTGTAACATGAGCTTCAAAGCAACATTGGCACATACAGCAGCGGATATTCGGGAGACGGCGCGGGCCGCCACCGAAGCCCTGGACATGGTGAAGCGCGGATTGCATCGGGGAAATCTGGATGATTTACTCAAGAGTGATTTGACAAAAGAGCCGTTTCGCCGCCTTGTTCGATAATAACAATCAGGTCAATACCGGCAGCGATCCATGGATAGTGATGATGCGCGGCTCGGTATGCCATCAAATTCGTAAAGGACAGGGAAATGCTTATTATTGATGCCCATCTTGATTTGTCGATGAACGCCTTGCAATGGAATCGGAATTTGCTTGAGTCTGTGTACACTATTCGCGCAGCAGAAGCGGGAACCGCCGGCAAAGGTCGCGCGCAAGGCACTGTCGCTTTACCCGACATGAAGCGCGGCCGCATAGCCATCTGTTTCGCAACACTGCTGGCACGCTCGACTGGACACAAAGTCGAACACCTTGATTATGGTTCGCCAACCCAATCTTATGGCATGGCACAGGGACAGCTGGCATATTACCGCGCCTTGGAGATGGAGGGGCATGTCCGAATTCTCACAGACAGCCTAGGCTTGAAAGCCCACCTGTCAGAATGGGAAACCTGGGAACATCATGGGGCCGACCCGCAAAGCGCGCCGCCGCTGGGTTTTGTGCTGAGTATGGAAGGCGCAGACCCCATTCGTCATCCACAGCAACTGGAAGCATGGTGGGATGCCGGTCTGCGTTTATTAGGCCCAACCCATTATGGATCCGGGCGA
>DAOUKA010000195.1:0-2833 GCA_034421915.1 Anaerolineae bacterium | reverse complement strand
AAGGGCAGCGCCGCCATCCCGACCGCAGAACGCGCGTGCGCCCCGCGCTGCTGGCCATAGAGATGGAGAATGAGGTCGGAGAAGCCGTTGATGACTGCTGGCTGCTGGGTAAAATCCGAGCTGCAATTAACCATGCCATGCACTCGCAGCCATGCCTGCACCCGATCCAAATCGCCCAGTTCACGTTTGAGGCTGCCCAGCATCGATAAGGCGACCTGTTGAGCGGATTCATAAGCCTGCGCCACCGTCAGGTCAGCGCCAACTTTTCCAAAGGGACCCGCCAGCGTGCCGTCCGGGTTTTGTGGCCCGTGTCCCGCGATGTAAGCCTGCCCGCCATAGACGCGAACAAAGGAAAACGGGAGTTTCACCCCTGCGGGTACTTTGACGGCCGCCGGCAATTCCAATCCCAGCTTGTCCAGTCTGGCTTCAATCTCCATGCGATTTGTTCCTTTTTACATGTTTTGCGATATGACATCTATCTTGGATGGAGTTGATATGGGGGAAGAATTTGGCAGTCGTTTATATGTATGGGCTTGTATTGAACTACGTAGGATCGCATTCGTTGTAGACAAGCTCGACAACTTCTTGTGCATCTGCAAAATACTTTTTGAGATCTTCCAAAGAAATATCGACATCAACACCGTGTGCGATATTATGCCGATTGGTTACAATGCTCCTTAGTGAGTCTCCAAGCCTGCCCCTAGTAGAATCTTTTAGATTTTCTTCCCATTCTGAACTGAACTGTCTAACAAGGGCTAAAATCTGTTCACGCCTTGGAGTTAGCGTGTAGTCTAGCTGCTTATCTACAAAACTTACTGTGGGCGCGTTACTGGTTTTTGATTTTACATACTCTCTAAGAATCGTTTTAACTGAAGATTCGACATACCCTGAAGTACGTACACACAAATACGATACAAACCCTGACTTTATTTCAACATCCACTTCATCTATCTTTTGTAATTGCTCGGCTTGTTCGAAAAGATGCTGCAACTTCTCTTGCTGCTGAAGTATTTCCGGATACATCAGTTACTCCACATCGGAAAATGCCTCAGTCGCAAGTTGAATGCGTCCTTTCACATTTTCAGGGGCAGAAGTGGTATCAGCTATCAACCTTTCAAATGTCTTATTTTTACGCAGATTCCTATATTGTTCTTTGATATTGGAATCGATTGTTCCTGTCTCGAGGCGCCGTGCAATTCCAACCATAAGGGAGTCGAGTAAAGCAGCGTTGACAGCCCGAGTTGGTTTGAAAGCCCTTGGACCTATCTTGTTCAGTATGGTATAGACTGTATTTTCAAACAGAGGGCGAATTAAATCCTCCGAGTATAATTCCAAATCCTGATTCTGCTTCATGAAACTATTCAGAAAAGCCTTCATGGAAGGAACGTATTTGTTTGAGCGAAAATACAAGGCAAGAAACCGGAGAATTAATTCTTCATCGCGCTTGCGTTTGTTCTTCCTTCCAAAAAGTTCGCGCCAATCGCTATTGTCGTTTAAATTGACTAGCAATTTATTGAACTCACCACCATAAATTGCAGCTCTAATTTCCTGTGCAGCCAAAGCTACTCCGCCAGTGTTTAGACGCTCAAAGATAAAGTATTGGCTTGTCCCGCTATCATCCGGCTTATCTTGTTGAATGATCGTTGCATGAATAATTGAGTTATCAAGTCGCCGTCTGTCTGAAGCGTCCAAATCTTTGTATGCAAGCCCGTCAAATCTTGTTTCCAAGCCCCTTAATTTGAAATCGATATTAGACTCCCCGAACTTGTTTGCATAGAAAAATAGTAAGGTTTTTAAACGTTGTTGACCGTCAATAACAATTTGTTTATAGCTACCTCTTTCCCTGTATAAAAAAATGCCCGGCACGGGTAGTCCCAATAACAACGATTCGATAAAACGCGATGAACGTTTTTGATCCCATACGAATTCACGCTGAAACTCTGGAATCTCAATATCTCCTTTGTCCAATCTCCGGACTATCCCCTCAACATCGTAATCAGCCCCGTAGCTTGAAATGGAGTATTCTGAAATACCTACGGTTTCATCTTCATAACCTGCAACAATTTTGACATCATCTTCAACACCGGAAAAACTGACGGTATTTTCAGCAATCATGTAATCTCTCGTATTCAGTCGTGACAAACCATTATCTGGACGAAAGCAGTTTATCAGAGATTTATTGATCGACAAAGTATCAATTCATTCGTCCCATAGCGTAAAGCAACAATTTATCCGCGCCGATGCTCCAGATGGCATCCTTCGTGACCCGCTACCACGCATATCGCCGCAGCGCCCAATCGCGCGAGTAGCTGCCACTGCCGCCCTCCTGCAAGTCCCACATGTGCATCAAGATGCCGCGGTGCTGTCCAAACTGCGGCAGCTGCGTCACCCAAAAATCGTCAATCGTATGTTCCGTCCGATAGCCGCGCATAAAGGCCTCGCGAAATCGGCGGCGCAGCGCCGGCGGCTGATTGGACAATTCCAGCAAGGCCCGCGAAATATCGGCAATGTACCAGTGATAATTCGGCTCATCGAAGTCAATGGTGCGCGCGGTTTCACCATCCCAAACAACATTGCCCGGACGATAATCGCCATGAATCAGCCCATAATCCTGATGCGGCAGGCGCTCCATGTAATCCGTCAACTGAGCGTAGACCTGCCGTAACTGCGGGGATGCCGAGCGGGCGATTGCTTCAATGTTTTTCCAGAAGCGCTGCACGGTCGGGAAGGCATAATCAATCTCGGCAGCGGGTCGATAATGCCGCGAGGCAGCATGGAGTTTCCCCAGCGACTGTCCCCAGGCTTCATAGACCGGCAGGTCAAGCATGTGCGC
>DAOUKA010000194.1:0-3272 GCA_034421915.1 Anaerolineae bacterium | reverse complement strand
AACAGCTATTTTCGCCACTTGATGGCCGAACGCGGGCTTGACCCCGAGCAGTTTGGCTGGGCGAGCATTCAGCTGGATGGCGGCATTGATGCGGTCATGCGGAAGATGGCGGCTTGGTTCGCCAAGCGACTCAGGGGCGATGCCCCGCCGCCGCGCAAGATGGCTGGCATGGAAGCGGTTCGGATTGCCTTGCTGACGCACGGGGGCGTATCCGATAACGCCGCGCGGGAACTGGCCAAGCTAAGCAAAATGATTGTCGGCGGCGGTGGCGCGGTGGCTGTCTCCGCTAAAGATGCGCTCTTGGACAGCGCCTTTGTGCCGCAGCTGGGCCTGTCCGCCAGACCGCCGGCGACCTTGGCTTATGGACAGCGCATCACCCAAGCCGGCTTCCATGTGATGGCCGCGCCGCGCCAGCACTGGGGCGAGACCCTGACCGGCCTGGGGGCTGCCGGCGTAGAAGTCATGCTGGGGCTTGCGGGCGAACATCCTCTGGCGGGGCATCCCCTGGTGCCAGTCTTGCAGGTGACCACCCAAGCCGCCGCGGCCGCCGATATGGATGCTGTTTTGGCGGATGACGACACGCTCCATCAGGCTTTGCTTCGGCTGATTGTAGCGACCCTGCGCCGCGAGCATATCCCCAGACATCAGCAAATCGGCGCGGACGATTTTCAGGTGACGCGCGGGCTGATGGGCGTTTCGTTTTGATGCGCGGGCGATAAAAAACGTCTCTTCTATTGCAAAGCGCGCGAAAACAGGATACTATATTAGTGACAAGCCTTTCATGGCTTTTCAATTAGGCATCCTGTGGCAGTAGGGGCACACCAACCATCTTCTGCCACAGGAAACCAAAATCATCGAAAACTCGAAAGTTTTCGCTATGAGTATAGCCCATTTGGAAGCTCCATGAAACGCTGGCGTATTTTATTTACGGGACTTATACGAAAGCAGCATGGCAGCGCCTAACTTCAAGAACCGCACCTTATATCATGGCGATAATTTGGATTTTCTGCGCGGGATGAACAGCGAGACCGTTCATCTGATTGCGACTGACCCGCCCTTCAAGAAGGGACGCGACTTCCACGCCACGCCCAACAGCCTGGCGGCCGGCGCCAGGTTTCCCGACAGGTGGTCTTGGCGGGATGATATTCAAGGGGGCTGGCTGAACAAAATCATCAAGGATTATCCCGAAGTATGGAGTGTGATAGCCTCCGCCAAAATTGTCTATGGCGATGATATGGCGGCTTATCTCTGCTGGCTGGGTGTGCGCTTGCTGGAGATGCACCGCATATTGCGAGCGGACGGCAGTCTGTACCTGCATATCGACCACACGGCACACGCTTATGTGAAGTGCCTTCTGGATGCCATCTTCGGTTACAAGAACTTTCGCAACGAGATTGTTTGGTGTTATACGGGGCCTGGCTCGCCAAAAATGCGTCAATTTAACCGCAAACACGATACAATCCTCTGGTACAGCAAAGGTGATAGCTGGACTTTCAATCGTGACAAAGTGCGCATACCTCACAAAAAGTTAAATACGAATCGCTCTGGCGCGATGATTCGAGACGCTTTGACACCAGAAGAAAGAGACGCTTATCTCAAGAAAGGAAAAGTGCCAGAAACTTGGTGGCCGAATTTTACGCCAGTTGGGCGTCTCAAACACGAACGTACAGGCTATCCCACCCAAAAGCCGCTTGCCCTGTACGGGCGCATCATCGAAGCGTCCTCGAACAAAGGCGACATCGTACTCGACCCATTCTGCGGCTGCGCCACAACGCCCATCGCCGCCGAACGGCTGGGCCGGCAGTGGGTCGGTATGGATGTGTGGGAAGAAGCCTACAAAATCGTGCTTGAAAGGCTGGAACAGGAAAAGCTGGCTGTTGCTGAGGCTGAAAAAGCGAGGCAGCCCCATCTGATGACTTTCGGGGATGTGCATTATTCCAAAGCCGCCCCCATACGAACCGACCGCGGCGAGCCAGCCACATGGCATCTTAAAACGCCCACCGGCCGGGTATCCAAGCGATACCCGCCCCCTCGCACGCAGCACGAAAAGCTGCTGACGGATCTCGGTACATATTGCCAAGGCTGCGGGAATAATTACGGCTTTGACCCGCGCGTCTTGGAGGTCGACCATGTTTTGCCCAAAGCTGACGGGGGAACGGATGCTTACGCTAACTTGACACTCTTATGCCCGCCTTGCAATAAAGAAAAGCGCGACCGCCTCACCCTGTCGGGGCTGCAAGCGCAGAATCGTCAAAATGGCTATTTGAAGCAGGAAAATGAGGGGAATATCAGCCGCGGCCGCGCCAGCAGGAAAAGACGCAAAATCAGACGCCGGCGATGAAGCAACCATATCAAAATGGGTGCGGATATTCTACCCGCGCCGCAGGGCAAGCCCGCGCCAGAAATCGGCAATCCTGTCAATCAAGACCGCTTCTGTGATGTAGGTCGCATCGAACTCGACGATATGCTCAAGCTCGCGGATTTTCCACTCCCGCTGCAATTCGCAAATGGCCAGCGAACGTTCCACCGGATGATGGTAGCGGGCGCCCAGCGTGAGATGAATCCGCCGCAGAATCGAATCCAGTGTGGCAACCAGACAAATCACAACGCCGCTTCGCTGCAAATCGTCGAGGCGGCCGCTGTTCAGCAGGGTGCTGCCAGGGATGCGAATGAGCGCCTGGCGATACAACACCACTTCGTCCATAATGTCGGCTTCGACAGCTTTCAAGCGCCGCTCGCCATAATATGAGCGGATATTTTTGATGGAATCGCCAAAGCGCTCTTCAATCCGCCGCTCGACATCAACCATCTCCAAACCCAGACGTTGGGCAAGCTGGCGCGAGATGCGCGGGCGGTTCGGCTCGATGTAACCGGTGACAATCAGATTAAGGTCGTCAAGGATGGGCAGGTCAGTCGTCATGGCGGCGCCAGTTCGGATGCCACTCGTCCAAAATAGACGGCAACTCGTCAAGGGAATAGAGGCTGCCATCCGGCACGGCCAGCCCGCGGTAGCTGTTATGGCCTGGCTTCAGGCGCAGGATGGCGCGCATCCCCGATGACTGGGCGCCGCCAATATCGGCAATCGGGTTGTCGCCAATGAACACCGTCTCATCCGGCGCGGTGCCCATCAGATCAAGCGCGGCTTTGAAGATGCGCTGATGCGGTTTGAGATAGCCGACATCGGCCGCCGAAAGCCGACAGTCGGGGAAATAATCAATCAGCTGATGGGCTGTCAGTTCGGCATCGCGCATCCGCATCGGCTGCGAGGCGTT
>DAOUKA010000193.1:0-3287 GCA_034421915.1 Anaerolineae bacterium | reverse complement strand
AACAGCTATTTTCGCCACTTGATGGCCGAACGCGGGCTTGACCCCGAGCAGTTTGGCTGGGCGAGCATTCAGCTGGATGGCGGCATTGATGCGGTCATGCGGAAGATGGCGGCTTGGTTCGCCAAGCGACTCAGGGGCGATGCCCCGCCGCCGCGCAAGATGGCTGGCATGGAAGCGGTTCGGATGGCTTTGCTGACGCACGGGGGCGTATCCGATAACGCCGCGCGGGAACTGGCCAAGCTAAGCAAAATGATTGTCGGCGGCGGTGGCGCGGTGGCTGTCTCCGCTAAAGATGCGCTCTTGGACAGCGCCTTCGTGTCGCAGCTGGGCCTGTCCGCCAGACCGACGGCGACCTTGGCTTACGGACAGCGCATCACCCAAGCCGGCTTCCATGTGATGGCGGCGCCGCGCCAGCATTGGGGCGAGACCCTGACCGGCCTGGGGGCTGCCGGCGTAGAAGTCATGCTGGGGCTTGTGGGCGAACATCCACTGGCCGGGCATCCCCTGGTGCCAGTCTTGCAGGTGACCACCCAAGCCGCCGCGGCCGCCGATATGGATGCTGTTTTGGCGGATGACGTCACGCTCCATCAGGCTTTGCTTCGGCTGATTGTGGCGACCCTGCGCCGCGAGCATATCCCCAGACATCAGCAAATCGGCGCGGATGATTTTCAGGTGACGCGCGGGCTGATGGGCGTTTCGTTTTGATGCGCGGGCGATAAAAAACGTCTGTCCTATTGCAAAGCGCGCGAAAACAGGATATTATATTGAGTGACGAGCCTTTCAGGGCTTTTCAATTAGGCATCCTGTGGCAGTAGGGGACTCCAAACCATCTTCTGCCACAGGAAACCAAAATCATCGAAAACTCGAAAGTTTTCGCTATGAGTATAGCCCATTTGGAAGCTCCATGAAACGCTGGCGTGTTTTATTTACGGGACTTATACGAAAGCGGCATGGCAGCGCCTAACTTCAAGAACCGAACTTTATATCATGGCGATAATTTGGATTTTCTGCGCGGGATGAACAGCGAGACCGTTCATCTGATTGCGACTGACCCGCCCTTCAAGAAGGGGCGCGACTTCCACGCCACGCCCAACAGCCTTGCGGCCGGCGCCAGGTTTCCCGACAGGTGGTCTTGGCGGGATGATATTCAAGGGGGCTGGCTGAACAAAATCATCGAGGATTATCCCGAAGTATGGAGTGTGATAGCCTCCGCCAAAATTGTCTATGGCGATGACATGGCGGCTTATCTCTGCTGGCTGGGCGTGCGTCTGCTGGAGATGCACCGCATATTGCGAGCGGACGGGAGTCTGTACCTGCATATCGACCACACAGCACACGCTTATGTGAAGTGCCTTCTGGATGCCATCTTCGGTTACAAGAACTTTCGCAACGAGATTGTTTGGTGTTATACGGGGCCAAGCAATACAAAACGCTGGTTTCCGCGCAAACATGACACCATTCTGTTTTATACGAAAAGTGACAGTTGGGTATTCAATGCGGACGATGTGCGTATTCCATACAGTGACAAGTATGTCAAAAGGTTCAGTAAGCAGTATAACGAAGGCGCAGATAAGTCTACTATTTTTACTAAAGGACACGATACGAAGCGTAATCAAGAACTTGCCGAAAAAGGGAAACTGCCTGAAGATTGGTGGAGCAATTTCAGTCCTGTAGGACGCAGGAAGAACGAAAACACAGGCTACCCCACCCAAAAGCCGCTCGCCCTATACAATCGCATCATCGAAGCATCCTCGAACAAAGACGACATCGTACTCGACCCATTCTGCGGCTGCGCCACAACGCCCATCGCCGCCGAACGGCTGGGCCGGCAGTGGGTCGGTATGGATGTGTGGGAAGAGGCCTACAAAATCGTGCTTGAAAGGCTGGAACAGGAGAAGCTGGCTGTTGCTGAGGCTGAAAAAGCGAGGCAGCCTCATCTGATGACCTTTGGCGATGTGCATTATTCCAAAGCGGCCCCCATACGAACCGACCGCGGCGAGCCAGCGACATGGCATCTTAAAACGCCCACCGGCCGGGTATCCAAGCGATACCCGCCCCCGCGCGCACAGCACGAAAAGCTGTTGACGGATCTCGGTACATATTGTCAGGGCTGCGGGAATAATTACGGCTTTGACCCGCGCGTCTTGGAAGTTGACCATGTTTTGCCCAAAGCTGACGGGGGAACGGATGCCTACGACAACTTGACACTCTTATGCCCGCCCTGCAATAAAGAAAAGCGCGACCGCCTTACCCTGTCGGGACTGCAAGCCCAAAATCGCCAAAATGGCTATTTGAAGCAGGAAAATGAGGCGAATATCAGCCGCGGCCGCGCCAGCAGGAAAAGACGCAAAATCAGGCGCCGGCGATGAAGCGGCCCTATCATATTCTATCCGCGCCGCAGGGCAAGCCCGCGCCAGAAATCGGCAATCCTGTCAATCAAGACCGCTTCTGTGATGTAGGTCGCATCGAACTCGACGATATGCTCAAGCTCGCGGATTTTCCACTCCCGCTGCAATTCGCCAATGGCAAGCGAACGTTCTACCGGATGATGGTAGCGGGCGCCCAGCGTGAGATGAATCCGCCGCAGAATCGAATCCAGCGTGGCAACCAGACAAATCACAACGCCGCTTCGCTGCAAATCGTCGAGGCGGCCGCTGTTCAGCAGGGTGCTGCCAGGGATGCGAATGAGCGCCTGGCGATACAACACCACTTCGTCCATAACGTCGGCTTCGACAGCTTTCAGGCGCCGCTCGCCATAATATGAGCGGATATTTTTGATGGAATCGCCAAAGCGCTCTTCAATCCGCCGCTCGACATCAACCATCTCCAGACCCAGACGTTCGGCAAGCTGGCGCGAGATGCGCGGGCGGTTCGGCTCGATGTAACCGGTGACAATCAGATTGAGGTCGTCAAGGATGGGCAGGTCAGTCGTCATGGCTGCGCCAGTTCGGATGCCACTCGTCCAAAATAGACGGCAGTTCATCGAGGGAATAGAGGCTGCCATCCGGCACAGCCAGCCCGCGGTAGCTGTTATGGCCTGGCTTCAGGCGCAGGATAGCGCGCATCCCCGATGACTGGGCGCCGCCAATATCGGCAATCGGATTGTCGCCAATGAACACCGTCTCATCCGGCGCGGTGCCCATCAGATCAAGCGCGGCTTTGAAGATGCGCTGATGCGGTTTGAGATAGCCGACATCGGCCGCCGAAAGCCGACAGTCGGGGAAATAATCAATCAGCTGATGGGCTGTCAGTTCGGCATCGCGCATCCGCATCGGCTGCGAGGCGTT
>DAOUKA010000192.1:0-14916 GCA_034421915.1 Anaerolineae bacterium | reverse complement strand
GCGAAACGAGCAGCCCCATGCAAACAGTGACCATCCCCACCCTCTATCCTGTTCGACAAGACTTGCCAAAAGGCGAGCCACTCGACATCCACCAAAGGCTCGATGCCGAATGGGAGCGGCTCGGATTGGCGGCACAGGTCAAGGGCAAGCGCATCGCCCTGGGCTTTGGCAGCCGCGGCATTGCCAGCATCGATGTCATCGCTAAAAAGCTGGTGGCACTGGTCAAGGCTTCGGGCGGCGAGCCGTTTATTGTGCCAGCTATGGGCAGCCACGGCGGCGGTACGCCCGGCGGACAAATCGAGGTGCTGTCTGGCTTGGGCATCACCGAAGATGCTGTGGGCTGTCCGATTCATGCGACGATGGAAGTAGTCAACCAAGGCATGACCAGCGTCGGTCTAAACGCCTATATCGACAAAAATGTCGCCCAAGCCGATGGGCTCATCATTGCCAATCGCACGAAGGTGCATACCGATTTTCACGGTCCCCATGAAAGCGGCCTGCTCAAGATGCTGGCAATCGGATTGGGCAAAGAAGTCGGCGCTCGCACCATTCATCAACAGGGCATCATCGGCTTGCGCGAGTATATGCCAGTCGTTGCCCGACACTTGATTAAAAGCATCCATTTTGTGGCCGGTTTCGGGATTGTGGAAGATGCCTGTCATGCGGTCGCGCATCTGGAGGGCTTTACAGCCGAGACAGTGGTTGCTGGCGACCAGCGTCTCTTGCAGCGCTCGCGTGAACTGATGCCGATCCTGCCGGTGGATGAGATTGATGTGCTGATTATTGACGAAATCGGCAAGGACATCAGTGGCGCCGGTTTGGATACCAATATCATTGGACGCTGGATGATTGCTGGCGAACCAGAACCGCCATCCCCCAATATCAAGCGGATTGTCATCCTCGATTTGACACCCGCCTCGCATGGCAACGCAACCGCTTATGGGCTGGCAGATTTTATGTCACGGCGCCTGTTCGATAAAATTGACTTCGCCATCACCACCAAGAACATTTTTACCAGCGGCTTTCTTGAGCGCGGTCGGATGCCGTTGGTATTTGCCAATGATGAAGAAACCATCCAAGCGGCGCTGTTTGATGTCTATCGCGCCAATCCGATTGAAAGCCGCCATGCCCGCATCGTGCGCATCAAAAATACGCTCGAACTGGAAAACCTTTGGGTGAGCGCCAGCATCGCTGCCGAATTGCGCCATCAGGCAGCCATCACTATCGGCGACCAAGCGGCCGAACTGGCTTTTGCTGCGGGTGAACTTGTGCCGCAAGTATGAAGCGAAGCGGCTCTACTGCAAACCCATCGCCTGTAAATTCTTGTAGCTGATGGCTAAACTTTCAAAGGGGTCGCGCTGACAGATGTCCTGTTCCACCGCATACCACTCGACGCCCGCTCGCCGACAGGCCGCCAAAATACCGGCGAAATTCATGTTGCCCGCGCCAACCTCTGCCATCGCCTGCTGAGGGCGCCCGTTATCGCTCGGCATCATCACCATATCCTTGAGATGAATGACTGGCAGCCGATTTGTCATCCGCTCAATCCAAACAACCGGATCCGCGCCGCCATGCTGTATCCAATAGGTATCCAACTCCGCCTGAAGATGCTTGGGGTCGCTTTCATCAAAAAGGATTTCCAATCCGCTGCGCCCACCAAACTGGATGAACTCAAAGCTGTGGTTATGATAGCTGAAGCTCAGTCCCGCCGCCGCCAGCTTTTCACCCATGCGGCTGGCGATTTCTGCAAAGGTTTTATAACCTGTCTCGCTGTCCCGAAACTCCGGCGGCATACTGCCAATGGCGACATGGCGGCTGCCCCAAAGCCGATGCTGCTCAATCACCGCGTCAAGGTCATTCTGTAGACGCTCATAGCTGATATGGGTGTTGCAGATGGTCAAGCCATTGTCATCAGTGATGCGCTTGACATCGGCATCGCTAATATCACCAATCGCGGATACCTGCACTGCCTGGTAGCCGATGTCCCGTATTTTTCTCATGCTGGCAGCAAAGTCCGACCGTGTCTTGGTGAAATCGCGGATGGTGTAAAGCTGTGCGGCTAATACGGCTGTGGTCATATCATTTCTCTCGCATCCTGCTTCGCTTGGGTGGATTCGATAATATATTGTTGGATTAAGTCGGCATATTCATCCCCGTCAATCGGCAAATCCACACCCTGCTTTTTATGTGCCGACAGGATGATGCTGTTGTTGAGCATAATTGAATGCAGCCCTTCGATAGCCGGCGCAACCAGCTTTGCCCCGCCCAGAATAGCGTCCGCAAAGTTCGCTATGATAAGCTCATGTCCATTCGTGCCATGATGCTCATAGGCGATGGCTTCACGTTGGCAGGGGACTTTCTGGAAACTCTTTTCCGATTCTCGAATCTGCTTGATGGATGACCACTGGTTGCGGAAGAACAGCAATTCACCCTGCTCATAAACCAGCTTGCCCTTTTCCCCGACAATCTCCAGCCGATTTGTGCCTGGCGATTCGCCAGTCGTGGTAATAAAATGCCCGACCATGCCATTCTCATGCTCAAAGCAGGCGGTCACCTCATCTTCAACTTCGATTTGATGATGTTTGCCAAAGCTCACAAATCCATGAACCCGTGTTGGCATCCCGACCAGCCATTGGTATAGGTCAAGATTATGCGGACACTGATTTATCAAAACGCCGCCGCCCTCACCGCTCCAGGTCGCCCGCCAGTCGCCACTGTCATAGTAGCTCTGGGTGCGGAACCAATCGGTGATAATCCAGGTGGTGCGGATTAACTGCCCCAGTTCACCTTCATCGATCATCGCTTTAATTTTGCGCCAGAAGCCATAAGTGCGCTGCATGAACATCGCCGCAAACATCAGCCCAGGGGATGTCTCTTTTGCCTGATGATAGGCGGCAATCATGCGCTGCGCATCCTTTACATGGACGGCAATCGGCTTTTCGACCAAGACATGGATGCCGCGTTCAAAGGCTGCCAGGGTCATATCGGGGTGGTCATAATGCGGCGTCGCAATAATCACCCCGTCCATCTCAACCGAATCCAGCATCCGCGCATAATCGCTGAAGCCAGTTATCTCGTGCTTGCCACAAATCTCTGCCAGTCTGTCATTGCGCCTGTCACAAATCGCAACCAGTTCAGTATTAGGCAGGTCGCGGACATGACCTGCATGAACCTTGCCCATGTTCCCGATGCCGACAATACCGATTTTTACCTTGTTTGCTGTCATTGCGTACCCTTTTGCAATCTGGCTAATCCGTATCTTTGTGCTTCAACGAAATGGCATGATTATAGCATCTTGTCGCCTCCCACTCACACAAAGACTCGAAGAATCGCATCAAAAGCACAAGGCTGCTAAATATATTTACGCGAAAGGTGGGGCAGGGACAGAAAAGCCGCTTAGCCTTTGACAGCGCCAAATGTCAGCCCTTTGACAATAAAGCGCTGCACCAGCAAGGATAATATCACTGGCACGGTGACTGCAATCAGCATGCGGGTCGTCACGAAACCGAACATGATGCCACGCACGGTATCCGAACCCGCCACCAGCATGGGATAGGGTTTCCAGTCACGATTTGCCAAAACGCTTGCGAAGAGGAATTCGTTCCAGGCGAAGGCAAAGCAAATCAGTGTGGAGGCGACCAGCGCGGGAAGCGCCAGTGGCAAGGCGATGCGCCAGAAAGTTGTCATTTCGCCGGCGCCATCCACCAGCGCCGCCTCGCGCAATTCGGGCGGCAAATCGGCAAAGTAATCGCGCATAATCAGCACAGCGAAGGGCAAGGTGAAGGTGGCGTTGACGATGATCATGCCTGGCAGCGTATCGAGCAGCTTCAAATCGCGGAACATCAAGACAAAGGGGATCAATGTTGCGACTGGCGGCAGGAAGCGCTGCGACAAAAACCATGAGACCAGATTGCGATTGCCAACCCCGTATTTGAAGCGTGCCAAACCATAGCCCGCTAATGTGCCCAAGGTGGTGGCCACCAGGGTTGCCCCCAGGGAAATCAAGGTGCTGTTGCGCAAGGCCTTGATGGTTTCGCGGCCGCCAGAACCAAACTCCTGCTCCCAATTCTCGAGGGACGGCTCGAATTGCAGCCAGGGGATGAACGTGCCATCCTTCCAATCCTTTTGTTGTTTCAAGGAGGTCGTTATAGCGTAGGCAAATGGCGAAAAAGCAACCAAGGTGCAAGTGACCGCCAGGAAGATGATGAACCAGTTGCCAAGAGAGCGGCGCGAAAACTGGTTTTGCGATTTCGCGCGAGCGCGTACCTTTGGTTTTTCCATCATGCCCGTCTCCATGATTTACTCAAAGCGCTCGCGCACGCGATAAAAATAAATGGATGAGATAACAATCGCAACGACAACCAGCAGATAGGCCAGAGCCGCCGCTTCGCCCAACTGGAAGCTGCCGATGAGACCTTTCTCATAGGTATAATAAACATAAGTCTGGGTCACCGAACCAGGGCCGCCGCGCGTCAGGCTGAAGGGAATGTCGATGATTTTCAGCGATTCGACCATGCGCAGCAGCATGACTGTCCCCAGGGCTGGCGCAATCATGGGAAAGGTAATCCAGCGGAAGAGCACCCAGTTCGATTTGGTATCCAGCTGCGCCGATTCGTAGAGATCGTCAGGGATGGCTTGCATGGAAGCCAGCACGATGATGAAAACAAAGGGCGTCCACTGCCATACATCGGTGAACATGACAGCCAAGCGAGCGGGCATCGGCTCGATGAACCAGTTGACGCGCGGCAGGCCAATCCCTTCCAGGATGTTGTTGACGGGGCCAGCCTGCTCATTGAAGATGACCACGCCCAGCCAGCCCAAGGCAATAGGCGCGGCGAACAACGGCATGGTGATAATCGCTCGCATCTGTCGCAAAAAAGGGAGATTATGATTAAACACCCAGGCGACAAAAGTGCCGAAAAGCAACGTTGCTGCCGTACTGCCAATAAAGAGGAAGGCGCTGAAACTTGCCGTGCTGATGGCTTTTTGGTCTGGCTTTTCCTCACCAATGCCCAGAATCTCGGCATAGTTCTCAAAGCCGATGTATTTGGGAGTTCGCCCCAGGCGATAGTTGGTCAGGCTCAAGCCAAATGAATACACCAGCGGGAACAGGGTAAAAAGAAGGATCCAGACGACCCCTGGCATCAAAAAGATGTATTTCGCTTTGTTATTCATCATTCAATCTGACTGTTTGAATAAATATATGGGGGACAAGGGCACACACCCTTGTCCCGTCAAAAATACAGGATCCTCTAGCGGAGATTATCCGCCGTATCCGATAGCCTGCTGATAAATCTCAAGCTGACTGTCGAGGTCGAGATCATCTGTGACTTCAGCCCAATCTTCTGCTGCGGCATCAAGCGCCTCTTGGGCTGTCGATTGTCCGGTCATGGCTTCTGACAAACGAATATCCAACGTCTCCTGAATGTATTCCAGGGTGCCCGGAATCCGCAGGTAAGTCACTGAGGTCGGCTTGTCGTAGACGTTAGAGCCATAAGCATTGATATAGCGTTCCATGTCATCGGCATTAAAGCCAACTGCGGTATAATCTTCGGAAGTTGCCGAGCCGCGCGGTTCATAAAGCTGATAGGTGCAGCAGGGGTCAATGCCTTGCCAGCCAGTGGTCGCGTTGTAGAAGTTGATGGACGGATTGGCAATCATCGACATGAAAAAGTAAGTCAACTCCGGATTCTCGGTGAAAGCGGACATGGTTGGATGCCAGGAGCCGCCGGTTGTGTTGCCGACACAGTTTGGATTCTCGGTATCCACAACAAATTCACCTATTTCACGGTCATACCATTCCGAAGAACAGGGAATGGCAGAAGCTCCCAGATTGCCCTTGATGGTGGAGCGTTCCTCGTTCTGCGAAAGCGAGCCAACATCCCCCCAGGAGAAGGTGGCGATGGCATTGCCGCCGAGGAAATTATCCCAAGCCTCGCCAAGCTGCCAGCCAGCCTGCGCTTCCGACCCAGTAGCGGCCAATTCCTGCAAGAACTCCAATGCGTGTACATGTCCCGGCTCGTTAATCAGCGGGGTCATATCATCAGGATCGAACCAGAAGACATTGTCATATTTGCTCACTGCTCTGGGGTCATCCCCCTCGGCGGGTGTAACAGCAAATGAGGCTGCCAAGGTGGCATAGTGGAAATGCCCTTGCCCGCCCGGAGCCAGATGCAAGCTGATGCCATCGTCGGGATCGCCATCGCCGTTCCAGTCCTTGCCATTGAAGAACCCGGTAATCGCCAGCAAATCCTGCCAGGTTTCGATGGGATAGGGTATGGGTTCGCCAACTTCGGCTTCATAAGCCGCTTGCCAATCAGGGTCGTTCAGAATGTCATAACGATAGTAGAAAAGCTGTGCATCGCCATCCATCTGCGTGCCATAGGTTTGACCTCCCCATTGCAAGAGGGCGCGGAATGCCGGCGCGGTATCCTCTGGTGTCCAGTGGGTAAAGCGTTCATCGCCAATCCATTGGTCAATGGGTTGAATCCAGCCATTGCTCACCCAGTCGCCATATTGCCAGGCAGCGCCGATAAAGGCATCATAGGTATATTGCCCCGTCAGGAAGTCTGCTGGAATGGTCGTCCCCAGTTGATTGTACGGAATTTCCACAATCTCCATGGTTGCGCCGGTTGCTGCCTCGAAGGCATTGCGCCAGAAATAAATCGTCCCCGAAATGCCACCGCGCGCACCTTGACCCAAAACCCCGAATGTCATCGTCTGACCTTCGCCCAATCCATGCCCATCGGGCACGTTAGCGGCCAGCAAAGCCTCAAAAGCAAGGGTTTGTTCCAATTCGTTGTCAGCTACACTAGGAATCGGGAACAACTCTTCCGCAGTTTTTCCAAAAAATGTGTCTTGTGCCGAAACACCCAAAACGCCTGTCAAAAGAACAAGCAACGAAACGAGAAGCGAAACTTTTGTTTTCATAGAATACTCCCAACTACATAAATGGATAGATTGCACTAAATACAGCCAGCTATCAAGGATTGACATGTGTCTCTCTGTCTAGCCTCATTCAATATACCCCATTTGCACAAAAATGGCAAATATCACCGAAAATTGGGCGGAGCAATCGTATCAAGTTTGCTTGCAGGTGCTTTGGCTTCCCGCACTTTGGCGCTTGTCGTCATGTTCCGCGCGGCAGTCAATCACCAGCTTTCCTTTGATGCCATTGCAGCTTGAGCAAAGCAGCTGCAAGTTGTCCAGCTTCGATAAACCGCCCTTGGCAATCGGCATCACATGATCAAGCACTAATTTGTCGCGCTCGCCGCAATTTGCGCAACGTTCCCCATACACTGCCACCAACTGCTCATGCCACAAGCGATAATTCTTGCGCAAGGTCTGCCGTTCGCGCTGCTTGATTTGTGGCGGGACCGCACGCTTGTAGTGGCTGTGGCGCCGCAAGGGGATATACGCTTTTCGGCCACGTGCTGTAAAACGCGCCATAGCGCTGTCTGGCTGATGACAAGCGCAGCGCTGCCTCACCCGCCCACAATAGCTGCAATAGGTTTTTCTGCTCATCGCCTGTAAGGCCCTGCTGCCGCACTGGATGAGTCGATTCGTGTCATGCGGTCAAGCGCCGTTTGATACACTGGCTCGCCCCCGATGAGTGTTGCCTGTACGCCCAGCGCCTCATCCCAGATGACGATGTCCGCATCTGTGCCGATTTCCAGCGAGCCTTTCTGTGGGTACATGCCAATCGACCGCGCTGGAACACGGGTCAGCATGGGGACAACCTCTGCCAGCGTCAAATCACAAAAGCGCATCATATTCCCGACAGCCTGCGACATCTTTAGCGTACTGCCTGCCAGCCCGCCTTGACGAGTCCGCGCTTCACCATTCTTGACGATGACCGCGACATCCCCCAGCGCATAATGACCGTCTGCCAGACAAGCCGCCCGCATCGCATCCGTAATCACCAGCACCCGCTCCTTGCCTGCCAGACGAACCAGCATCTTCACAATCACTGGATGAAGATGCACGCCATCGGGGATGACTTGAAAGGTGATTTGCGGGTTTTCAATCGCCGCGATAAAAATGCTCGGGCAGCGGTGATGTATGCCTGGCATCCCGTTAAAAGTATGTGTAATCTGCCGCACCCCCATGGCAAAGGCGGCCTGTGCCTGTTCATAATTTGCCCCGCTGTGCCCCAGGGATACTGTCACCTGATTGGCATTGGCATCCCGTATCAACTGCTCGCCACCATCAAGCTCCGCTGCCATGGTCACAAGTTTGACCTGTCCCGTCTCAAACCAGTCCAAGTATTCGTCCCGCTGTGGTGAGCGCAGATGGGCAGCAGGCTGCGACCCGCGATAATCTCGGTTGAGATAAGGCCCTTCGAGATGCGCACCCAAATAGGGGGTATGGGGCCGTGCAGCAAATGCTTGCATCGCCAGCAGCGCTGCGGTGATTTGCTCGCTGCTGGCGGACATGGTTGTCGGCAAAAAACTGGTTACGCCCTGCTGCACCAAAAAATCACACAAGCCCTGCAAGGCGGCTTCAGTGGCATCCATCGCATCAAAGCCGCTGCTGCCGTGAACATGCAAATCTACAAATCCCGGCAATGTATAACCACCCTGGCAGTCCATTCGCCTATCTCCGGGCAATGCCTTGACTTCAATCGAGGGGCGGATGTCTCTGATGAGGCCTGCCGCAATAATCAGGGTATGGGCATCAATGAAGCCATCATTATGCCAGATGCGGCTGTTTTCAATCAAGGTGCGACTCATATTCCTTCGTTCCTTTTTTAATCGGAGCAGGCTGACAGGTTCACAGTTCAGGGCTGTATAGAAACTCGATTTCGTGGTCAAGCCAAAATGCAATGATGTGTTATAATTGCCAGAATATCCAGCCAGCTTGCCAAGCAATACACTTTGCTGCGCATACCAAACAGGATGTATCATAAACATCGCGTTAAGTGTATACCAGAACAAATTTGACAGCTTGTTGGAACAGGTTAAGTTTGGAGTAGCATGAATACCCTTGTTATTGCACGTATTGCTTCTGATTTGACGCGATCCCGGGAGCGCTTTTGGCGTCTGTGGTCCAAGTCCGGCACAATCTCTGTCATGGTCATGGTGTTCCAAGACGAATTGGAGGAAGCGCATTGGTTGGAGGACGAGGCGAAAAGGCTGGCAGGCTTCATGCTTCAGATACCTGCCGGACAGGAAAAGTCTCTCAATGTTCCGGTGGTGATAAAGTTCTTGCGGGACGGCCGATATTACCAGGTTACCGGTGTTGTCAAAGGTCCGGAATCAGCCGAAATTCGTTCGCAGCTTCCTGCCGCGGACCGGGATTGGATCACCGCACTCGCCTCTCAAATTCGGGACCAGGTCACGCAGCTTCAAACCACGATTCAGGAGCAACAAAATCAAATCGCTGAACTACAAAACGAAGTCGGGGACAAACAGAGCCGAATCGACAAACTTATAGCCCGGATCACTGTGTTGGAAAGCGAACTCGCGGGTGTGGGGGCAGATGCCGAATTGCCTGGATTCCTACAGCGCCCTGCTAATACCCCGGCGGATTTATTGACCGATTTGCATGTGATTGCTAATATAATAGGCGTGAACGAAAGCGATACGGCGCGATTGATTGCGGAGATGATGAAACACGATTGGGAATGTACGCTTGATGACCTGAAGACAGCTTTCAGGAGAGATGCGAGCGTTACCTTTGTCAATGTCATCATGGATGACATCAATGAACGTGCCCAAGCAGAAATTAACGATAACCTAATGTTTGAAGAGGACGGGCGGTGGGAAATACTCGAAGATTATCGTGATGAGATTGAATACATTCTCACGCATTCCGAATATCGCCAATGAATCGAACTGGACAGGCAAATCTTAAAATGAGTGAGGTCTTATGGCAAAGAGATTAATTCGCCGCACTTCGCGTGCTATTTTGCAATCTCTGGCAGCGGGTGTCGTGCCCCGAACCGGAACCGAGCATATTGTTGTCGGGCGCGAAGCTGAATTGGCAGCTGTTAAAAATGACTTTGATGAAATTAGCGCCGATGGTGGTGCCAGCTTCCGACTGATTGTCGGGCGTTATGGCTCGGGCAAGAGCTTTCTGCTGCAACTGCTGCGCAATGAGGCAATGAACAACAGATTTGTCGTGGCTGATGCCGACCTCAGCCCGCAAAGGCGCTTGACCGGCTCCAAAGGCGAGGGCTTGGCGCTCTACCGTCAGTTAATCAACAATATGGCAACCCGGACTCGTCCCAACGGCGATGCTTTCGCGGCTTTATTAGAAAAGTGGATCAGCGATATTCAATCACAAATTATGAAAGCTGGTACAGACTCATCCTCGTCCATATTTGATACCGAGGTTGAAAAAAGAATTAACAACACTGTGCATGAAATGGAAGGCATGGTACACGGTTTTGATTTTGGTGCAGTTATCAATGCCTATTTGCGCGGGCATCAAAGCGGAAATGACGAGCTGCAACAGGCGGCACTGCGTTGGCTGCGCGGCGAATTCAACACCAAAACCGAAGCTCGGCGAGCCTTGGGGGTTCGCGTCATTATTGATGATAGCTCCTGGTATGATTACATCAAGCTGATGGCTTATTTTGTGCGTCAGATTCGTTACAGAGGGTTGGTGCTATTTATTGACGAAGCGGTGAATCTGTACCATATATCCCATCGCGTTTCCCGCAACAATAACTACGAGCGCCTGCTGACAATCATCAATGACATCTTGCAAGGGCAGGCAGAGTATTTGGGGGTACTCTTTGGCGCAACCCCAGCGATGGTCGAGGATCCTCGTAGAGGCTTGTTTGGTTATGAGGCGCTACGAACACGTCTGAAAGAAAGTCGCTTTGCCCGCCAGGGTCTGCGTGATATGTCCAGTCCTCTTATTCGACTCGATGTCCTCAGCCATAAGGAGATTTATGTACTGCTGGAAAAAATACGTGACATCCATGCTTGGCACAATAAATATGAAGCCAGGATAGGAGACCCACAACTGACAGCATTTATGGCGGAAGTGTCGGGTCGCATTGGCGCTGATACTTTGCTCACCCCCCGCGATGTCCTGCGCGATTTTGTTTCCATATTGAACCTCCTGCATCAGCATCCTAGCAAGACATTTGAATCCATTTTGGGTGAGGTTGGGTTCACAACTGGAAAATCTTTTACCGATCCCGAAGCCTTGACAGCCGAAACAGAAATCCGAGATGATGGCTTTTCACCTTATGCCAGCTTCCAAATCTGATGAGCGAACACCCATTTTATAAACTCGCGCCCTTCATTCAAGAATATATCTATCGAAACAAATGGGAAAACTTGCACGAGATTCAAGTGCGAGCGATTGAAGCCATTCTTGACACCCCCGACCATATCCTGATTTCCAGCGGTACTGCCAGCGGCAAGACAGAGGCGGTGCTCCTGCCTATCATCACCGATTTGCATCATCATCCGCCAATGTCGATTGGCGCCATGTATATTGGTCCCTTGAAGGCGCTCATCAATGACCAGTTTGCGCGGATTGCCGAATTGCTGGAAGAGACCGATATTCCGGTGCAAAGCTGGCATGGCGATGTCGCGCAGTCGAAAAAACAGCACTTTCTGAAACGCGCACAGGGCATTCTTCAGATTACACCCGAATCGCTGGAAGCTATGTTGATAAACAGGCATTATGAATTGAAGCGACTTTTCTCTGATTTACGGTATGTTATCATTGATGAAATTCACGCCTTCATTGATTCCGACCGCGGCCGGCAAGTGCTGTGCCAGTTAGAACGGCTGTCCCACGTGCAAAGGATGCCCGCTCGCCGGATCGGGCTTTCGGCAACCATTGGCGAGCCAGAGTTGGCAATGGCCTGGCTGCAGGGTAGTTCCAATCTTGAAGTGAAGCTCATCCGGGCTTCGCGCGGGGCTAAATCGGACGCGGAAATCGGTTTGGAGTATTTTCTCTTGCGGGATGATAGCGATGAGGTGGCTTTTGACGAAATTCACTCCCCTGCATTGTCCGACAATTCGGATACTTCTGATATGCTGCTGCCAGAAGACTCGCTTGGAGCATTAAACAAACTGATTGAAGACACGCGCGTATATTATGAGCATTTGCATCAGATGACCCGGAGTGTCCCCAAGACCCTTATTTTTACCAATGCTAGGAAAGGCACCGAAGAGATTGTTGTGAACTTGCGGCAAATATCTGAACGACGCCGACTGCCAGGCTTCTATCATGTGCATCATGGGAGCATCTCCGCACCCTTGCGTGAATTTGCCGAAGCAGCCATGAAAGACAAAAACCAAAAAGCTTGCGTCGCCGCCACCGTAACCCTGGAGCTAGGCATTGATCTGGGGCAGCTTGACCAAGTCCTGCAAGTCAATTCAATACACTCAGTTTCAAGTTTTGTGCAACGCCTGGGGCGCTCCGGGAGGCGCGGCGAGCCATCGCGGATGTTTTTTTACTCAACCGAAACAGAAAACGAACCCAGGCACTTCGGCGACGAACTGCCTTGGAACTTGCTACAAACCATCGCAACGATTCAGTTATATGCTGAGGAAAAGTGGATTGAACCACCTTCAATCTCCCAAATGCCCTTGAGCTTACTCTACCATCAGACGATGAGCATCATCAAATCACATACCGAACTGTTCCCGCCGCAAGTCGCCGAGCGGGTTCTAACCTTGTCGCCATTCAAGCGGATTACAACCCAACACTTTCGGGCACTGCTACGTCATCTGCTGAAAATCGAACATCTTGAACAGACCGAAATGGGCAGTCTAATCATCGGCATTGAGGCCGAAAAAATCGTCAACAATTATCGTTTTTATGCGACATTTGGGACTGAATTCGAATATCGAGTGCGCGACGAATCCTGCGAGATTGGCACAATACAAGCTGCTCCGGAGGTCGATGACACTATACTTTTGGCAGGTTATGCCTGGCGCGTTCTCAAGGTAAATGAAGATCGTCGCGTGATTGAGGTAAAGCAGGTCAAAGACAAACCCGGGACCTTCTGGAAAGGAGATGCTCCTCCGATACACACGCGAGTTCTACAAAAAATGCGTGCTGTCCTGCTTTCGCAGGATAACTATAGTTATCTGCACCAACGCGCCCGAAAACGCTTGGAAATAGCCCGACAATCTGTGGCGAGAACCGATTTGTCGCATTCATCCATCTTGCCACTGTCCCCAGACTGCGTCCTGGTCTTCCCTTGGTGTGGCACTCGTCAGTTCGAGACTCAACTACTCCTGCTGGAACATATCGGTTTCAAAGTGCCGAATGGCTATCGCCCTTATTATTATGTACTGGACTGTGGAACCGCCGATATACAGGAAGTGAAATGCAAATTGGAACAGCTTTACCGCCATCCGCCATCCGCAGCCGATTTGACGAATCGCGTAGACGTAGCCGAACTCCGGCGCAATAAATATGACCGCTATATTCCAGAAAATCTCCTGCGCGAGGCATACGCTTGTGATTTCATTGATATTCCGGAAGCGCTACGGCAAATCAAATCGTGATTTTTTGGATATTCCAAGTGCGATTGAACGTGTAAAAAGCTCTGAGGAAAATCATCACTCAAAAGGAGAAAATTCTTGAGCCCAGGACGGCATACCCTGCACGAAATCATGAGCCAGCCGCAAGTGTGGCCGCAGGCATTAAAAGCGTTTGCCGAACAGCAATCGGCATTTATCAACTTGATGTCCGTGACTGCTTTTGATAAGGTCATTGTGAGCGGCTGTGGCTCAACCCATTATTTAGCGATGATCGCTGCCCGATTATTGCGGAAAAGCGGCCTGGACGCCTTGGCCTGTCCCGCCTCCGAACTGCTGTTTTATCCCGATTCCATCTACCTGCCGCAGCAGCGATACCTGTTGATTTGCGTGTCGCGTTCTGGCACCACCTCGGAAACAGTTCGCGCCCAGGCAAACTTCAAAGCAGCTGTCAGCGGCAAAATCATCACGGTCACCTGTGACAGCAGCAGCCCGCTCGCACAAAATGCTGACCTCACTTTCGCCATCGATGCGGCGCAGGAAAAAAGCGTCGCCCAAACCCGCTCCTTCAGCAGCATGGCACTGGTTCTGCAGCAGATGGCGGCCGCGCTTGCCCGTCACGATTTGAACAGCAGCGTTCGCTTGCCGGCTGTTTGTCAGGCATTGCTCGACACCCACGCGAACTTGATAAAATCACTGGCTGAAAATGACAGCATCAAGAAGTTCTTCTTTTTGGGCGCGGATGCGCTTTATGGCATCGCCTGTGAAGCCATGCTCAAGATGAAAGAGATGTCCCTGTCCTATAGCGAAGCCTTTCATACGATGGAGTTCCGACACGGACCTATGTCGATGGTTGCCGAAGACAGTCTGGTCATTGGGCTGATTTCGCCTGATTCAGCCACACACGACCTTCAAGTGCTGCAAGAGATGCAAGCAATAGGAGCAAGCATCCTCGCCATTGCCCAAAGCGAGACCGACTTTCAGCATCATATCGCCTTGCCGGCCGAACTGCCGTCATGGAACACTCCCATCTTGTACTTGCCCCCCTTACAGCTATTGGCTTATCATCGGGCGCTGTTTATGGGACAAAATCCCGACCAGCCACATAATTTGAGCGCGGTCATTTCGCTCGACGATATTTAATCATCATTTAAGAGGATAAAATCATGACAGACATCACGCTTTTCCCGCAGCCGCAGCAGCTTGAACTCGCTCCCGGGCAGTTCACGCTTGATGCCGATACCCGCATCATCACTGGCGATATTAAAGCGGGTGAATGGCTTGCCGCTTACCTGCGTCCGGCTACCGGCTTCGACTTGCCAGTTTATAGGCTGAGCGAAGAACCAGACGGCGACAACACCCTTCAGCTTTTGCATCTGGCGGATGACACCAACAGCAGCAGTATGGATGAGGCCTATACCTTGGTGGTGTCGCCCGATAAGGTTGTGATTTCGGC
>DAOUKA010000191.1:0-5840 GCA_034421915.1 Anaerolineae bacterium | reverse complement strand
CAATCCACCCTGCCTCAAAGGCGCTCCTCATCTTATGGCGATTAGCGAAGTTCATTCAAACTGTCCTTGACTTTCAGGAGCAAACCCTGTATTCTGTAGCCGTTGTTTGGCCCCTTCGTCTAGCGGCCTAGGATGCCACCCTTTCAAGGTGGAGACACGGGTTCGAGTCCCGTAGGGGCTATATGAGTATATTTCCCTCAAAAGATTGCCATCCTTGTCTCAAAGCTTGTACATTATAGCGGTGAAGTTCTTAAAGGGTTGACAATAAAATAGTCAACATCGGTTCTATGTGCCTGCTAACGAGCCAGCGGTAAGCCCATCGACAAATTGACGTTGGAACAATAGATAAAAGATAATCACGGGTACAGTTGCGATGGTTGTCCCAGCCGCAGTCAAGGCATAATCTGTTGTAAAACGCCCTTGATAGAAGGTCAGTCCAACAGATACGGTCCGTAAATCATCGCTGTTTAGGTAGATCAATGGAATTAAGAGATCATTCCATGACCACATGAAGATAAATACCGCAAGTGAACTAATGGCTGGTCGTGCAATGGGAGCCATCACGTAATAGAGAACTTGCAAATCATTACAGCCATCAATGTATGCCGCATCAATAATCTCACTGGGCATGTTCATGAAGTAAGAGCGCATCAAGAATGTACCAAAGGGAATATTCAATGCCGATAAGATAATGATGACAGCAACTGGACTGTTAATGAGTTTTAACTCTCGGATAATAAAGAATTGGGGAATCAATATGCCGTGTAGAGGAATCGCCATGCCAAGCAAGAAGAAGAGGGTGATGGAACGACCACCCGGAACCTTAAGTGTGCTGAGCGCATAGCCGGATAGTGTAGTGCAAATCACAACAATCACCATCGACACTGTTGCGATTAGCAATGAATTTCTCATATAGACATTAAAGTTACCTGTTGTCCATGCATGTACAAAATTGTCTAAATTAAGGCCGGTTGGTAACCCAATTGGGTTGCTCGAAATTTCGATATTAGTCTTAAAGGCAGATGACCAGATTAAGTAAAGAGGGACAATGGTAATGAGAAGAAAGAAAATTAAAGTACTATAGACGAACACGTTGCTACTGATATTGCGAAATGACATATTCGAAATCGAACGGGTCTGTACAGACACAATTTAGTCCTCTCGTGTTCGCAAAATGATAACGATCGATGAAATGACAAAAATAATAGCGGTGAGTACCACGGCGACAGTGCTGCCATATCCCCAATTAAACTGCCTGAAGGCTAATTCATATATGTAATAGCCAAGTACTTCTGTCCTATTAAATGGACCTCCGCGGGTAAGCACTTGGACAATATCAAAAACTTTAAAGGAAATAATCATGGACAAAACTACCATCAGGGTAATTTCTTGGCGCAAGCTTGGTATGGTAATAAATCTCATTTCTTGAAACGAGTTCGTACCGTCTACTCTGGCGGCATCATATAAATCCGTTGGTATCTTCTGTAAGCCAGCCAAGAAAACGACCATAAACAGTCCAATTTGCCCCCATACCCCTGCGATAATCAATGCGAATAATGCCCAATCAGGGTCAGCTAACCAAGCTCTTGTCACATCACTCAAACCAATAGCCTCTAGTGCCGTATTGACAACACCCCAACGGGGTTGAAATATCCAAATGAAAACGATTGCCACAACAACTTGTGAAAAGGTGACCGGAACGAAGTAAACAACTCGGAAAAAAGTCCGCCCAACAACTTTACTACGAGCTAAAATTACCGCAATGAAAAAGCCAATGGTAAGCGGAATAACCAAGGTTGCAATCGACCAAATAACGTTGTTTAAGAAATTACGCCAAAAGCGTCCATCTTCAAGAATCTGACCATAGTTTTCGAGACCAACAAACATAGGTTCGGGGACTAATCCTCTTGACTGAAATAATGAAAGGCGAATCATGTCCAGAAATGGATAGATGATGAATGCAACATAAAAGATGAGACTGGGTATCAGAAATCCGTATCCAATGATCATTTTCCATGTCTTACGGTTTTCTGCAATTTTTGGGAGTGTTCTTATTGTTGACAAAAACATACTCAAGCTCTAGTTATTACCGAAATGGCGCTAAAGATGGGTTAGGTTTGAAACACCACCTAACCCATCAGCAAAATTGTCCTTAATTCCGGAATGAACGCGCCTGCAACATGCCATCAGAAACGATCGATGCAAACATTTCCGCGTCGATATCACCGAGTAGGAGTCCCGACCACGCACTACTAAAAGCATCTGTGACGATGGGGTCTGCCATGAAGCCAATCCAATACCCTAGACCATTTCCTTCAGATACTGTTGCAATACCATCAAGATTGCTCACCAGGAGTGATGGGATTTCTATCTCACTTGCATCAAAGTCAACAACAGGGATTAAACCACTTTCCATCCACGTGGCATTTGCTGTGTCGGAGAACACAATGAAGTCTAAGAAAGTCAGTGCAGTGTCCAGTACTTCAGTGTCACTAGCGATCATCCAGGTAGAACTGATACCACCTTCTGCTTGTACTGGAATGTCGTCGTTAGCCATGGGAAAGGGTGCAAACTGAATATCAAATTCTGATGTGATATACGACGGAACATTCCACGAGCCATCAATTCTCATTAAACCGCTACCTGCAATAAAATCACCTAAGGCATCAGATTGTGATATCCCCGGTGTATCAGCTGGATAGTAGCCTGCTTCTAGTGTCCAATCTTGGCATGTTTGAACAGCTTGAATCGCTTCAGGAACGTCAGAATATGTGAGTTCACCATCAAGTAATTCAATTTCTGCGATCACATCATTGGCTACCATCGAATGAATGAGTACGCCACAGAAGTGAGAATAGGGCCAGCCTTCTAACCCACCAACATTGAAAGGTATTAGACTTTCCTCAAGTGCTCGGTCGGCTGCTGCAATCATCGCCTTCCAAGTTGAAAGGGGTTCCAACCCAAATTCTTCAAATAGGTCTGCACGATAATAGATACCGACAATTTCTGCGAAACCTCCAACACCATAGACACCTTCGTTATAAGCAGTCTTGTCTCTAGCCCATGCAAATGCTGTTTCATTCCAACCACGACTGTCGTAGTGTGGGGTAAGATCCACAGCTAAATTCGCCTCTACAACTGCACCTAGGAACGAGCTGCTAGCGTCTAAGTAAGCTAAATCCGGTCCCTCGCCTGCTGGTAATGCGATTGTTAGAGCCGATAGGAGGTCTTCCGCCTGGTATGGTGTACCAACAATCGTAATATTCGGATTGGCTTCTTCAAATTTAGCAACCAGCTCCGACCATATGGCTTCATCCTCGCCTGTAAATTGATGCCAAACAGTTAGGATGACATCGTCCTGTGCTTGGATTGACAGCGCTAGAGTTGGCAAAACCAACACGATAAGTATGACTAAAAGATTTAGCTTCGTTTTACGAAACATAACGATCCTTTCAAAATATCGACTAACGGACAAGTTTTGATGAGTATCTTTGGATTATCTATTAATACACCTCCCTAAGATTGTTGGACGGGTATTGAAAACTGTATTGCTGTATCGACCGAATACAGAAATTTCACTTGTGAAAATATGTCATCGATGACATATAAAGCAAAAAAACTTCACGAATCATGGACTCGCTTTGTTGAATTCCGAATAATCAACTCAGTTTTTAATGTGATGATCTTGGTTGGCTCCATAGTCTCATTCTCCTCAATTCGTTCCAATGCAACCCTTACCGCTTGCTCTCCCAATTCCATCATTGGCATCCTGACAGTTGTGAGGGCAGGAGATAAGTATGAAGCATATGTATCGTCATAACTCACGACAGATATATCGTCAGGTACTCGTAAACCTGACTCATAGATTGCTTGCATTGCACCACAGGCGGCATTATCACTTGATATAAAGATGGCGGTTGGTGGTACAGGTTGATTAAGGAGTCCCAAGGTCAATTCTCGTCCGCGACCAACGGAAACTGTTTGATCTTGTGAGTAAATCTCTCCAAATGCCACAAACTGATCAAGAACAGGTAGATCCTTTTTGTTCAAGGTATCGACATAAGCTTGATAACGCTCACGGTCTGGATAGCCGGCGATCGATGGATCTGTATCCGGATATGAGCCAAGGTAGGCAATATGATGATGGCCATATTCAATTAGATGTTCTATCGCCTGTACCGAACCAAAATAATTATCTACCAAAATACTATCTACCTCTGCTAATCTGGGTCTTTCTACCTGCACTGTAGGGATTCCAGCATCTAGAGCAAGCTGCACATTCTCCTCGTCGATAGGTGTCGTGAAGATGATGGCACAAACTCGTCGACTAATGAATGACTCGACAGCTGCTTTCTCAAATTGCGGGTCATGCTGAACGTTGTAATCCAGCACATGATAATTGTATTGTTGTGCCATCGCACGAGCCCCCAATGCTACGTGAACATAGAAAGGGTTGGGTGCTGTCGATTCCAAAATATGAGCGATTGTATGTGTTTTTTGTTGTCGAAGACTTTGGGCAACTGTATTCAGTTGATAGCCTGTAGCACTAATGGCTTCTAAGACTTTTTCTCGAGCATAATCTGACACATAGCCATTTTCATGGAGTACTCGCGCGACTGTTGCAGTAGATACACTTGCAAGCTCTGCAACCTGTTTCATGGTAGTTTTTGTGGTCTTAAAAGTCATAATTTGATCGTTTTAAGTATGTGTCATCGATGACATAGTATCATCTTTATAAAATTCTGTCAACTATTTACATATTGGGGAAGTGTCTAATTCAATGGGTATAGGAAGTGGGTGAGATGAGCCGGGTAGTCGGGATGCTTCTGCTTGTACAACTGCCGACCATTCCAAGCAACAACAAACAACTTCACCGCCCGAGCCAAAGCCTCCATACAACGCGAAAAACAGCGTGAGCGCCGTGCCAGACGAGCCAAATCATGACGCAACTCGGCATTCAACCCCTCCAACCGATGCGTTTGGCTCACTAAAGCTCATGGCAGCATGGATGCCCGGCGCATAGAAAAGCGCAGAATAGGTCGAGAAACCATCACTATAATACCAAACAGCTTGAGACGCTTCATCCAACATCGCCTGCATGACCGCTTCCGTCCGATGATAACCCACCCGCCATCCCACCACTGCACCCATGTCCCGCGACACCATGGTCATGATGTAGACCTCGTTTTTTCCTCACCCACCAAGCTGAACAACTCATTCCTGTTCGACTATCACCACCTCTTCGGGCAAGGGTGGACTGTCAGGCAAAGTCGCCACACGGCATGGATCCAGTTGATCACCATTTAGTGATGCACAGCCAACTGCCGAGCAATCCGCCGAAAATTCATCCCATCGGCGTAGAGGCGTACAGCCTGTCGACGCATCTCATCCGGGCAGCCGGGCTCTTTGGGATGAGGGGTGTAACGGCGCTGACAGTGCTTGCATTTGAAACGCTGGCTGCCGACACCGGTTCGCCCGGCTTTAATTTGATGGTCTGTGGCTTGACAGTAAGGGCAGGTATTCATCTCTACGTCCTGTCTCACATCCACTGATTTAGACACTCCCTATATTGGAGAGCAAAATTCTTCAGTATTTGGCTGCCGAGCGCAGGTCCTTCGCAGTCCCCGAAAAATTGACAATCGTCGTCAGAGTCACTGGAATAATACCTAGAATTTACGGCTGAAAGGCTAGGCGCTTGGATTTTATGCCCAAAACGCTTTTTCAAGGTCATCAAACTCTTCGGCGGGACCTTCAAACTTGTTGCGTCCCAATTCCAATACATAAACATAATCGGCAATCTTGAGCGCTTCGCGGATTTCCTGATCCACCAGCAAAATGGT
>DAOUKA010000190.1:0-4664 GCA_034421915.1 Anaerolineae bacterium | reverse complement strand
GGGGCTGTCGGCGGGCAGCGGCTCGCGTTCAAACACATCCAGCGCCGCGCCGGCGATTTGGCCAGTGGACAAGGCAGCGATGAGCGCGGTCTCGTCCACCACGCCCCCGCGTGAGATATTCACCAGAACAGCCGTATCTTTCATGGCATCGAAGACAGCCGCGTTGATCAGATGTTTCGTCGCCGCGGTCATCGGCACGGTCACCACCAGATAATCGCAGTCCTTCGCCATGGATGTGAGAGTTCCCGCCGGATAAATTCGGTCGGGAATATCGCCAGTCGGGTCGCCTATGCCGGGTATGGCATAGCCTCTGGTCTCGGCAGTCTGGCGGATGTCCCGCTTCGATGCCAGAACGGTCATGCCCATGGCCGCCGCCAAACGCGCCAGCTCGCGTCCGATGCTGCCATACCCGACAATGCCGAGGGTGAGTCGCTCCATCTCCATCGGCGACAGCAGCTGCATTGGATTGGGGGGCCATTCGGCGCGGCTCTGCAAGTCGAGTACGTGGCGCATCTTGTAATTGAACATGAGCATCATCATCAGGGTATAGTGCGCCATATTGGTCGCATGAACCCCGCTCATGGAAGTCACAAGGATGTCTTCTGCCTGAACTATGCGATGATGGAACGCGTGATTCATCCCGGCCGAGTGCAGTTGAATCCAGCGCAGCTTGAGCGCCTGCTCGGGTTCGGGGAAATAATTGTTGGTGTACAAGACTTCGGTTTTGGCAATCACCTCGAGCGGGACTTTCGGGAAATGACGTTCAACCTGCAAGCGTGGAGAAATCTCGCGCAGTTCAGTCAGAATATCATCCTCAAAGTCCATGACTGTCGTCACATGGATAGGTTCGGCATCGGGCATAGATGGCTGGCTCCCGTATCATCCGCGATTAAGCCAGCGCGGATTAACCGTAGCTCGGCGGGCAATCGCATGTTAGATTATCGGAATTATACATAATAGCCAAACATCATGGAATATCTGATAGCCTCTGTGCTAAAATCCTGCTGACAATGGCTAGATGAAAGGGAGGGAGAAGTGGGCTTACTGGAAGGAAAAGTCGCGCTCATTTTTGGCGTCGCCAACAAGAATTCAATCGGATGGGGGATTGCGCGGGCCTTGCAGGGCGCGGGCGCGACCATTGTCTTGAGCTATGCGATGGACAAACTGGAACGCCGCGTTCGCCCTCTGGCCGAATCCATCGGATGTCAGTTGATGATTCAGGCGGATGTCACCCAAGCCGATGAAATGGATGCGGTTTTTGCGGCTGTCGAGGAAAAATACGGCAAACTGGATGTGCTGGTGCATTCGGTCGCCTTTGCCGAACGAGGGGTGCTGGGCGGGCGTTTTGTGGATATGTCGCGCGCCGGGCTGCTCCAGGCGATTGATGTCAGCGCGGTCAGCCTGATTGAGCTAACGCGCCGCGCCGAGCCCTTGATGAAGGAGGGCGGCAGCATTATGAGCCTGACCTATAACGCCTCGCGCAAGGTCATCCCCAATTACAATGCGATGGCGGTTGCCAAAGCCGCCTTGGAAGCCATCACCATGTATTTGGCAGCCGATATGGGACCGAGCAAAATTCGCGTCAATGCCATCAGCGCGGGCGCGATTAAAACCCTGTCGGCGGGCGGCATTGTCGGCTTCCGCGATTTGCTCAAATACGCTGAAGCCACCTCGCCTATGAACGAACTGGTCAGCCAGGATGATGTTGGCGATTTGGCGCTCTTCCTTGCCTCGGATTTGTCGCGCCGCATCACCGGCGAGATTATTTATGTGGATGCCGGGTACAGCATTATGGGTTATACCGATGTTGAAGGCTTGATGAAGCGGGCGACCGATTGATATGACCGCCGCATCGGTATGCTGGTATAATGAAGGCTGAACCAGCGAAACATGGAGAAGCCACAGATGCGATTGTGCCGGATGCTGTTATGTCTTTGTCTTTTGATGGCTGCCAGCGCTTGCAATCTGGCCGCCACGCAGCCAAAAATCATAACCATATCAAGCTCCACGCCAGTTCCGGCAGCGCCAGCCACCCGCACGGCACGGCCGACTGCCCAGCCGACTGCCAGCGCGACGCCCTCCCCTTCAGGAAACGCTGACGCCGCCAGTATCGAAGCCAAGCGCAGCATTTGCGCCCAGCCAAGCGATTGGACGACCTATATCGTCGATGTTGGCGATACCTTGTATTCGATTGCCGGACGGAGCAACACCGATGTTGACACGCTGGCTGATGTGAATTGTCTGGCAGACGCCAGCCGCATCGATGTCGGGGAGATACTGTATGTCCCCTTCGATTTATCGCCCACCGAAACAGCCGACATGCTGCGCTCAAGCTCGGCGCCGGCTCCGCTGGAAGGCAGTCTGGAATTATGGTGGCTCTTGCCCGATGATGCGGGCGTCAGCGGGCCGCTTGCTGGCTGCGGCGATTCGCTCATCCCTGCGCCGAGCGGGATCCCGACAGATTTAGACGCCGCTGACCGCCTGAACAATGCCCTCGCTTTTTTGACAGACCCCGCGCATGGCGAATCCACCAACGGCGGGATGAACCTCATGGCGCAGACCGAACTGACAGCTGTCAGTTATCGGATTGAGAACAGCCATGTCATTATGAATCTCGAAGGTCGGCTAAACCTGGACAGCGACTGCTTCAATGCGAGGCTGGAGTCGCAGTTGGCTATGAATATCCTCAGCTTGACCGATACCGAGACGGCGACCATTTTGGTGAACGGAGAGAATCTGCGGCAGGCGGCGGATTTGTCCGGGCGCGAATGGCGTACAACCTATTCACGGGCGGGGATGCAAAGCGGGGATAAAAAGACGATTCAGTTCTGGGTTGGCGACGAGAGCGATTATCAGGGCGCTGGCTTCAAAGTCGGCTGCGACAGTTACCTGCTGCCGGTGGATACGGGAATCCTGCGAAGTGACGATACCATCAAGGACTTGAGGCTGGCGCTTGCGGCTTTGTTCAGCCCCGACCAGACTCATCCAGTGGTGGAAAACTTTTTTGACTGGGTGAAGAAACTGGGACTCGTGGTGGAGGATATTAGCATCCAGGATGGTGAGGCGCGGGTTCTTTTGGCGGGCGGTTTGATGGGCATTGGCACTTGCGGCGATGCTGTGCTGGAGGCGCAAATCATCCAGACGGTCTTCCAGTTTGAAACGATTGAGCGCGTGATGGTGACAGACGGGGCGATGAACCTGCTCGAAATCACCGATATGAGCGACTTGCGCAGCCAAGAAGAGCGGGCGAATTATGTCTACACCCGCCCCGAAAATTAAAGGCGGGGTCATCCCCGCATATTATCCATAAATTCAATCTCCTGCCCCTGGGCAAACATCTCAATCACCTGTCGGTCGGGATGGTTCGCCAGGATGGCGGCTTTGACATCTTGGTTTTCATAATAAACTGCGCCAACAATCTCACTGTCGAGATAGGGACTGGTGACGGCCATCAGCGTTCCCATAGAATGCCACCGCGCCCGATTTTCGCCACTGAATGCGCCGCCCACCAGCACCAATAGCGGCTGATTGTCCACCTGGCGCGATTTTATCTCGGTGATGATGTCCGGGTTGATGCGATGATAGCGATATAAAACCCCGACCCGCGGCAAGCCATAACTGAAAAGGCTGAACAGCAGCGCCGCCGCCAGCAGGGGATACACCAGCCACCGACTGAATCTGCGGGCGAGCCAAGCGAGAGGCAAGGCGCTCACTATGGCGAAAGCGCCCAATCCCTCGAAGTAATAGCGCGTGGTGTAGCGTTGAAACCCAATCCAGTAGGTCATGTGAACCAGAACCAGCCCCAGCACGATGCAAACAAGCAGCCAAACCCAACGGGTTTGCCAGCAGCGAGAATCTCGCAAAGAGATGAGCGGCGCACACAGCCAGACCGCGGCAGTCATCACCCACTGCCAGGCGAAAGCGGGATTATCGACGCGGGGCGAATCGCCGTCGAGGGCTAAGGACAGCAGCGCCGCCACCCCAACCAGCCAGATAAACAGCAGGGCGACCGCCAGCCACCGCGCTGGACGATGCGGCAGCGCCAGAAAACCCAGCAGGATGCCGAAGGGGAACAAGACAAAACTCAAGCCGAGATTGGGATAATAATCGCTCTCTTCCAGCAAGTGTTTTTTGGCTTCGGCGTCTAATTCACCGATCTGCCAGCCAAAGGCGTCCGCCGCCGTCAGCGACAGGTCATAGCGGGCGTGCCAGATGCCCTTGTAGAGCGTATGACCGTTGCGCCCGTAGCCTTCGCCAAAACCAGGCTTATCATATTCCCAGATATAGGTATAAAGATTGTTCCTGAAATCGCCAGTGGCCGCATGATTATGAAGCGGTACCATGGTGGCAATCAGGAGTGTGACGCTCGAAAGCGCCAGCAGGGGCAAGAGCGTTCGCCAGGACTGACGCCAGCGCGAGGACTTGGCATCATCAGGAAGCAGAGAATCCAGCAGGCGCAGGGCGCTCCAGATGATAAAGGGCAGGGCAATGCCGAGCGCGGTCATCGGCCGCAGTATGAAGACCCATCCCAGAGCCACCCCAGCGGCGATGCCCCAGCGAAGGCGATGTGTTTTCTCGATTTGTCGATAAGCCAAAAGAAACAGCATCGTGAAAAAAAAGGTGGCGGCATGTCCCATCAGCGAGCCATTTAACAGCAGGGCCGC
>DAOUKA010000189.1:0-4026 GCA_034421915.1 Anaerolineae bacterium | reverse complement strand
TTATCAGGCTGGTCTCAGCCATCCGATGCCGACCATTCAGCGCAGGTGCGAACTCAAATTGGGTTCATTTTCTTGGCGGCGCTCATGCTGGTCGCGCTGGCATATCTCTATTACAACATCGAATTTTTGCAATGGCAGGGGCGTTATCTGTTCGCGGGGCTGATTCCCCTGGCATGGCTGCTGGTCTACGGGCTGGATTTCTGGCGCGGGCTTATCCTGTCACGCTGGGCGGCATCGCGCTGGCTGACGGCGCTGGCAATGATGAGCCTGTTTACGCTCGATATGTATCTGCTCTTCGAGGTTATCGTGCCGCATTTGTCGCCTTGAACGCCCGATGGCAGGGACATCACTTGCTGACGCGGGTGACGTAGGTTTCTTCTTCGATATTGATTTTAACGACATCCCCCACATTGATGAACATGGGCGCGCTGACCTCGAAGCCGCTTTCCAGCTTGATTTTCTTGGTCGGGCTATTGGCGGTGTCGCCAGCCACAGCCGCTTCAACCTCGACGACTCTGTATTCCATCGTCTTTGGCAATTCATAATCAATGATTTCGCCCGCATAGCTCAAGAGCTTGATTTCCATGCTGTCTTTAATGTATTTGAGGTCTTTGCCAAAAATCGCCCGATTAAGCTGTGGCTGTTCGTAGGTCTGGGTATCCATAAAGGTGACAAAATCATCATCAGCGTACAGATACTCGACTGTATTGGCTTCGACGCGGATGTCTTCCACCCGTTCGCCAGAATTAAAGGTCATCTCGGTGGTGGCGCCGCTGCGCAGGTCGCGGACGGTAACGCGAATCGTCGCTTTACCGCGTCCCGGTTTGTGATGGCGATATTCGATGACGCGGTAGAGGTTGTTATTTTGGGTAAAGGTCGTGCCTTTACGCAGTTGGTTGACATCAATCATAGCTTGGTTTTCCGTTAATATCGGCTAATTGGGTTCTTGGATGGCGCAGTTCACGATTCCAGCAGCGCGACCGCTTCGATTTCAACGCGGGCATCCAATGGCAGCGCCCCCGCCTGAATCGTGGAACGCGCTGGCGGATGCTGCGGGAAGTATTGGGCATAAACCGCATTGAACTCGGCAAAGTCGCTGATATTTGCCAGAAAAACCGTGACCTTGACCACATTTGCCAGGCTCGTGCCAGCGGCTTCCAATACGGCCTGGATATTTTCCAGCGATTGGCGAGTTTGTTCCTGGATGCCGCCGGCGACCAGCCGCTTGGTGCCAGGCACAAGCGGCACCTGCCCGGCAGTATAGACTATGCCATTGGCGATAATCGCCTGCGAGTAAGCGCCGGCCGGGTCAGGCGCCTTGGCGGTAGAGACAATTTGCTTGGGCATCTGGCAGTCCTTTTGCTGGGGGATGCGAACTTTAGAAATTTATTGCATGGGTTGAATAATTGTGTTATGTTTAAGTCAACTGTCAAGGGGGAGGTACTCCTATGGCTTTGCCAAAACACAAGAGAGCCGCTCAACCTGAGCCTGACGTCACTGTTACCGACAGCCATGATGAGCCAACCAAAGAGGAGATCTTGCAAAACATCCGTACCGGCATGCAGCAGGCTCTTGAGGGACAGACGCGCCCGGCAAGAGAAGCGCTTGATGAGATTCGCCGCAAGATAGCAGTTAATGTTGACGCGCGTTGACACCACACCGGACTTTGATAAAGAAATTGAACGGCTGGCTCGCAAATACCCCGCAGTATTTGACGTCACAGAGGAACTCATCACGCAGATAGAGGGTGGTGACCGTCCGGGTGACAAAATACGCGGCGTTGTTTATTATGTGGAATCTCAATACCGCGTCATTCTTATCACCATTTACTCCAAAACAGAACGCGCCAATATCCGAAATGTTGAGATACGACAAATCATAACTGGCATGGATTAGCCGCCGCTTACAGTCCGCGCCGCAAGCCATGACAGCGTTTGTACTTGACTCCGCTGCCACAGGGACAGGGGTCGTTGCGGCCAGCCTGGGCAAAGGCGCGTTCCAGTTCGGCATCATAACGCGCCATCTGGAGCATAACATGGGCCGGAGGCCGCCGCTGCGCCAGTTCGGCCGCCATGAAGTTCATGGTCGGACGAATATGATTAAAAAAGGCGCGATAGCCGGCACAGAGATAATTCAGGCCGGCTTCGCCAGTCGGGGTTTGGATAAAGCGGTTCTTGGGGCAGCCGCCGTTGCAGACAAAACGCACTTCGCATTCGCGGCAGTATTGTGGCAGGGCATCGCGTTTTGCCTGCCCGAAGTCAAGCTGCCTGTCCATCACGACAATCTCGGTCAGCGGAATATCCATGATATTGCCAAGTTTGTAATCCGGCTCGACATAATGGTCACAGGAATAGACATCGCCATTGTGTTCCATCGCCATCGCCAGACCGCAGGTCTCGTCAAAGATGCAGAGGCCGGGCGGGGCGCCCGTCCAGGCTGCCAGCGCAATATCAAAAATCTGCACAAAGACCCGCCCGACATCATGCCGCACCCATTCTTCATACATCTCAATCAAAAACTGACCATAACCCGCCGCCGTCACCGAACGTTCGGTGACGCTGCTGCCTTCCTGATAGCCAGTATCATTGTCGCGTTCGACGATGGGGATGAACTGCATGAACTGCGTCCCGACCTCATCGCGCAGGAATTTGTAGACGCGGGCGCCATGTTTTTCGTTGGCGGCGTGGACAGTCGTCAGGATGTTGAACTCAGAGCCGTGTTTTTGCAGCAGCGCGATGCCCCGCATCACCTTGTCAAAGGTTGGATTGCCGCCCTTGTCCACGCGATAGAAATCATGCACATCCCGCGGCCCATCCAGGCTGACCCCAATCAGAAAGCCATTTTCGGCAAAGAACTGACACCATTCATCGTCAAGCGTGACGGCATTGGTCTGAAGCGCATTGTGAATCGTCATGCCGCGCTTTTTATGCTTCTGCTGATAGCGCACCGCCTGCCGAAAGAACTCGACTCCCATCAAGGTGGGTTCGCCGCCCTGCCAGGCAAAGTGAATCTCGCTGACCTGCTGCGCTGCGATGTATTGGCGGATGTATTCTTCCAGCAGGCTGTCCGACATGCGGAATTGGCTGTTGGGATAGAGTTTCTCTTTGGAGAGGAAATAGCAGTATTTGCAATCTAGGTTGCAGATGGCGCCGCGCGGCTTGGTCATCACATGAAAGGCGGTTGGCTGTGCGATTGCAGTTTGCATAAAGGAAAGTATAGCATAATTTGCCACAAAGGCACAGCGGATCCTGAAAAGGTGGAGAAACTGGCGCGGATGCGCTAAACTTGGGCTTATGCAGCTAACGCTTCGTTAAGGGAGGAGAGCGAAAATGGGTTTGATAGACGAATTGAGGGCCATTTCGAAGCAGATAAACGAACAAGGTCGCTTTATGACCACGGAGGAGGCGACAAAGCAGGTCTCCATTCGCCCATTTATTCGAGCGCTCGGTTACGACATCTACAATCTCCACGAAGTCCAGCCGGAATATACCGCCGATGCCAGAGCAAGCGGAAGCGAACGGGTCGATTATGCGATTAAACAGCAGGGAAAACCGATTATCTTAATAGAGGTTAAGTCGGCCGGCACAACGCTTACCGAAAATCACTGGAGACAGCTGCACGATTATTTTGGCGCGTTGGACGTCGAATTTGGCATTCTTACGAACGGCATCGAGTATCGGTTTTATACCGACCACAAAAAGCGCAACATCATGGATAAAGAACCGCTGCTTGTCCTGAATATGCTCAAGCTCGATTCCAGGTCGGTTAATGTGCTGGAAGGACTTACGAAATCCCGCTTTGACCCCGAACGCACGGCGCACAAGCTGAAGATATTCAGCCTAGTCGAAAAGGAATACCATCAGCCATCGGATGAATTTGTGAAGTTTTTCGCCAGACAGACTTATTCAGGGCCGCTGTTTCAGCGAACCATTAAAGAGTTCGCGCCCATTGTCAAGCAGGCATGGCGGGATCTGGTAGACCAGGAAATCACCAGTCGCTTGCAGAGACACGAGGAATCCGAGCCTG
>DAOUKA010000188.1:0-1891 GCA_034421915.1 Anaerolineae bacterium | reverse complement strand
CGCTGGAATCATTCCGCGCATTTTATGAAAATGCGCAAAGCACCATGACCCTGGAGCAGATGACATACAAGGCGCTGACCCTCTTCCGCGATGGGCAAGTCCTTGTTTTTCAATATCAAATGACCTTCCACACCCGCATTCTCGGCTCTTTCACCGACCCCGCGCGTCAACTGCGTCTGGTCATTGACCCAGAGGCGGGACAATGGCGCATCGCCTGGTCTCTGGCTGATATTTTTGCCGAGATGGGGAACGGCGCCCGACTGGTATTCGACCCGCAGATTCCCAGCCGCGCCAACATTTATGACCGCCATGGCAAGGCGCTCGCCGACCAGAACGGGCGTGTGGTGCGGGTTTTGGTCAATAATGAGAACATCCCCGACCGTCCGGCTTGTTTTCGGATTCTGGCGGAGGCGGTAGACAAATCACTGGACGAGATTATCGAACTCTTTGATACCCGTTCGCTTGTCCATTGGGAAGTGGATGCCGGCATCATGGAGCCGCCGGTCTTCATGGCATACCATCAACAGGTGGAAAGGCTGTGCCGTGCCGAGTTTCGTCAGCAGTCAACCCGCCGCTATCTGCGCGGCTCGCTGATGCCGCATATTATCGGGTATGTGGGCTACCCCAATGAAGCGCAAATCCCCGAATTGGCGGCTTTGGGCTATAATGCCGAAACCATCATCGGTCAAGCTGGCGTCGAAGCGAGTTGGAATGATGTCCTCTCCGGGCGTCCGGGTGGGCGGCTGGTGCTGGTATCCGCCGCTGGCTTGCGCTTGCGCGTCCTGACCGAAGTCCGCTCACAGATACCGGAAAGCATCTGGCTGACGATTGATGCTGATTTGCAAGAAAATGCAGCCCGCCTGCTGGAGGAGGCCTACAGCGCCAATCGCGGCTTCTGGGGCAAAACCTCCGAAGGGGCCGCCGTCGTCGTCATGGATGTCACCAACGGCGACATTCTGGCGATGGTCAGCTATCCCTCGTTTGAGGGCAATGTGCAGAATCCGTTTCCGGCGGTCGGTCGTGAAGCCGCTGACGCTGTGCTGGAAAATCTGGCGCAGGACGACCGCAGTCCACAGCTTAATCGCCCGACGCAGGGGGTGTATCCCACTGGCTCTATTATGAAGGGCATCACCGCCATCGCCGCGCTCGAAAGCGGCGTCTACGATGATGCAACCCGCTATTTTTGCAACGGCAGCTGGACTAGGGGCTATACCATCCTTTATGACTGGCTCCCTGGCGGGCATGGCAGCATGACGGCGCAATCCGCCCTTACCCACAGCTGCAACCCCTTTTTCTACGAGGTCGGATTCCGCCTCAACAGCGAAGACCCCTACCTGCTGCCGTCATACGCAAAAAAGCTGGGCTTGGGCGCCCCCACGGGCATCATCGCTGTTGACGAAAGCGCTGGGCATATCCCGACGCCGGATAATGTGCTGCAAACCACCGGCGAGCCCTGGTCGTATGCCTTTGCCATCAACCTGTCGATTGGTCAGGGTGAGATGCTGGCAACGCCGCTGCAAATGGTGCGGATGTATGCTGCTGTGGCGAATGGCGGCTATCTCTTGCGGCCGCAGCTGGTGCGTGAACGCGGCATCCTCGACCAGCGCACCCGCGTTGCCAGACGCGATGTCATGCTCGATACCGAAATCGCGGCTGACAGCCTCGCCATCATCCAACGGGGGCTGTGCGATGTTGTTGGCAGCCCTTTCGGCACTGCCGCCCGACAATTCATCTATTCGCCCTTGCTGGACATCGGCGTCTGCGGCAAAACGGGCACCGCCCAGGCGCCCGGGGAGGACGCGCTGCCCCATAGCTGGTTTCTGGCTTATGCCCCAGCAAAAGACCCCCAAATTGCGATTGCGACGCTGGTAGAAAACTCTGGCGAAGGCTC